>NZ_JAFLWD010000014.1:0-59684 GCF_017316105.1 Candidatus Enterococcus ikei | reverse complement strand
GATCTCAGTCTTTCTTTATTCACTTATATCGATTGTTTGATTAATCGTTTCTAAATAACTATAGTCCAAAAATACAACACGTAAATGATTCTTCGCTTTTTTCAAATCAAAGCGTGTTGAGCTTTCTTTTTGTTTTAAATTACTGATATTCACATCAAATAACTTATCCCACAAAGCCTCTAAAGGAACTTCTTTGATTGCTTCTTTCGGCAAATAAAAACGCAACACAGAAACAAAGTCATCATATTTATTATCCAAAACATCAATTTCTAAGAACTGCCGTATATAAAATTCATACGCCGAAAGCCCACCATCAATTGCCATTTCTGGATCTAAAACACGATAATTCATCATTTTACGACTTTTTTCATCGATCCACGGAAAATAAGCTTGTGCGTTTAATATTCCTTTAGTACGTTTTTCTATATACTTTTGACGGATATTATCATAGCTTCTAGTCACAAAATAGGTAGCATTTTTCTTTTCAACTGGTTGATAATAACTATTTTGGTATTGAACGGTTTGAGTCATATCTTTAACAAAAGCATATTCAATATATGGCGGTCGCAAAATACCCGTTCCATTATTCCAAGCTAGTTGGTCATACCCCATCTGATCTCTAAATAACCGTTGATATTTTTGATTGACTGGCAGTTCCCAATTAAATGGATTATTAAATAAGGTCACTTTGATTACTTGATTATCTAATTCAACTACTGATTGTACTTGCTGGATTTCTAAAAAAATTGGCTTAGGGATAACCTGAAAATACAAACTTGAATAATACATTTTCCAACATGACGTTAAACATAACCCTTTAAAATAAATATCATATCCCGCCAATTGATTACAATCAACAATCACCATTTTTTTATTATTATACCTTTTAGGCAGTTTACGAATTTCAGTATCCGACTCAAATGTTCTTTTTTCAATTATTTCAATGTTATTATATAGATACTCATCAAAGGAACGAATATACCCAAAAATTCCATTTTTAGCCATTCTGGTATCACAATAATCTTCAATCAGTTTTTGATAGTCCCAAAAAATCGGGCCATCCAGAATCGTCCGTTCATGAAGCGTTAAATTAGCGATATGGAGCTGAAACTCCCCGCCTTGACTATTTACCTTGATCCAAAGATTATCTTCTTCTGAAAGTTGTTGAATCTGATGTGTAATTGTCCCTACATCAAACAGCTCTTCTTTTTCATCACCAAAACGATAGCTTTCAGGTATTGTAACAATACGTAAAAAGCTCAACCAATCCAAAACATCCTGTTTCAACTCATCTAAAGAAAAACTAGCCCGTTGAACTACCAGATATATTTTCTCTGTTTTTTTCATTTGCTCCACCTCGTTCCTTTAGATAAGTATAACGAAAAAAAAGACAGACTTCATCTAATATACTTCTAGAATCACGAAAGTAAACTGAATTCATAATTATTTTAAAAAAAACTAAAAATAAACTAGTTGTTTTGATGATACATCAAGGAAAACTAAAAAACACATTATTTCTTTCAATTCTCTTGAAAAAAACAAAATGTTTTTCATTTATTCTATCAGTCCTCAATTTTACTTTGTTCTCCAATCACTCGGTTGATCAAATAAAATAAACAGGTCCCCACACCAATAATTAAAATGGCTAAATAAAAGGCATAAATTTTTGATCCAGTTAAATCAGAAATCGTTCCTGTCAAAGATGGCACAATCACTGAAGATGACATTCCAAAAAAGTTGAATACTCCATACATTGTGGCAACACTACCTTTAGGCGCAGATTCTCCTAGCCAAGAAATGATGATCGGCTCAACGGCTAATTTTCCAAAAAAACCATATGCCATAATTCCGATCACTAAAATCGTTTGATTTGTGGTCGTTACCGTTAAAAACAACACACTAGCTGCTAGTACTTCAAGTAAAATAATCAACTGAATTTTTTTCTTAGGTAGGCTATCAGCAATGCGGCTAAAAATAAGTGCACCGGGTATTGCTGTAAAAAAGACTAAGGATGAAGCTAATCCGATTGATGTTCCAGAAAAACCTTTTTCCGTTTCTAAAAAATTAGGCAGCCACGTATCAATCAAATAATACGTATACAATGTTGAAAAATACAGGATATAAGCGGAAATCATTCTTGGTTTGAATAGCGCTTTGATGGACGTTCGTTTTTTCACCTCAGCGTCTTTATTAATAACAACTGGGTTTTTTGTTTTTTCTAAGCGAATATAACGTATAAACATAATGATTGATAATAAAATCAAGACAATTGTAGCAAAGATCAAAGTTTGCCATGGCAGCAGACCTGTTCCTACTAAATAACTGGAAGAAATCAAGCCTAGACCGCTGCCGATCGCTGTTCCGCTATTGACTATTGCTGTCGCTAGACTTCTTTTAGAAACTGGCACATATTCTGCAGTCAAAGAATAGGCTACACCATAATACGTGCCGCAACCTAGTCCAGCTAAAATACTTCCAATGAAAACAAGACCGATATTTTGCGCTAAACCAACAACTAATGCACCCAGACCAAACAATAAAAAACCAGGAATCAGAATTTGTTTTTTTCCTAATTTATCTACTAGTAACCCCGAAGGTATCTGCATACAAACATAGCCTAAAAAATAAAAACTTGATATATGACCAAGCTGAGCATCTGTTGCACCACCAAAATAATCACTAATAATTGGATAAATAGGCGTCAAAACTGTTCGATAGATCCAAATAACGATCCAGCCGATTGTTAGTATATAGATAATTTGTTTCCAGTATGGCATTCGTTTCTTTTTTTCTTTGATTTCATCCATATTTAGGTTCTCCTTTATCAAGTTACACCAATTAAATGAGTAGTTCCATTTAATTTTTTTCCAAGAATAATGTGAGAATTGATTGAATTTCATTCAAAAATAGGAACACTCAGACAATAAAAATAATTATTTTTATGTTTGAGTGTTCCTTGGCTATTTTATTAACTTTTTTTATTTCTTGATAAATGCTCCTACAAAGTCTGTTGAAACACCCGTTTCTTTATCATAAATAAGATGACCTCGTAAAATAGTTTGCATCACTTGTGCACCGATTTCACGACCGATATAAGGACTGATTTTGTTACGATATTCTAGATCTTCAGCTTTTAATGTGTACGGTGCATTTGGTTTGATCAAAACAAAGTCAGCATCTTTCCCAATACTGATACGACCTTTTTGATCTAAATCATAGCGATCAGCTGGATTTGCAGCAATAATATCAGCAAATTGTTTCAATGACATTCCTCTTTTTTGAACCCCTTCGTCAAAAAGTACATCAACATTGTTTTGAACACCTGAAATGCCGCCCCATGCTTCAAATGCATTGTCTTTCTCTTTTAAATCTGGTGTACATGGCGAATGGTCAGATGTCACAAAATCAATTTCTCCTAATAAGACTTTTTCCCACATGCCGTTTTGATTTTCTTTGTCGCGAATCGGCGGTGAACATTTTACGACTGGACCAATCGCATCTAATTCATCTGTATCAAAGTAAAGATAATGTGTACATGTCTCACAGGTTACATCAACACCTGCTTCTCTTGCCCTAGTCACTTCTTCCACACCTTCTGGACAAGCAATATGGCAAATATGGATACGACAACCTGTTTCTTTAGCAAATAAAATTGCTCTGCGGATTGGTTCTACTTCAGTAAAAACAGGACGCGTTGCAACGTACGCTTTCAGAGTCGTTTCACCATTTTTATAAGCGATTTCTCCTAATTTATCTGTAATTGCTGCATTTTCTGCATGAATTGCTAAAACTTTACCTGTTTTAGCTACTTGTTTCATTCCTTCATAAAGAGAATAATCATCTACATTCATAAAATCGCCATCGATGCTACGGTCACCACACGTTGCCATAAAACACTTATATGCCGCAACCCCGCCATCATTTAACTCTTGAATGCCACCTTTAAGATTAAAGGGTACTAAACCGCCAAATGAGCCTACATCTGATTTTAATTTCCCTTTGCCAGCAGTATATTTTATCTCTAGAGATTCACCATCAACGGTTGCTGGGACTTGGTTTAAAGGCATTTCCATAAACGACGTTACGCCACCTTTAGCACACGAAGCAGTTCCTGTGATATAACCTTCCCATTGATCACGATAACCACCGCCAGGATCAGTAATATGCACATGAGCATCAACCATCCCTGGACTAACAACTAAACCTGAAGCATCAATTACCTTTTTAGCTTCTCCTAAGTCACTACCAATTGCTGCGATCACACCATCTTTTACGGCAACATCAGTTTTAACTTCTCCTGACTCCAAAATCACTAAGCCGTTTTTGATTACTAAATCATAACTCATTTGCTTTCCTCCTAAATTTAAAAGCGCAGCAGGTTAACCTACCAAGCTAGTTTTTTAAAGTTGAATGAATCGAACTCATTAAGCTTGTTCCTTTTTGTCAAAAAATTTTCTTAGTATTAAATATAAACAAAATGCTGAGCCAAAGCCAGCGATCCAAGAAATATCTGAGACCACTTTTAGAGCAGGAATAAAATTACCACTTAAACAGATAATCAATGCAACAACTGTAGCAACATACGCTGGTTTATTCAATCCTTTATAAATGTTATGGCTATTGTCTGCCGTTTGATCCATGTACAATTGATTCAAATCGATTTTTTGCTTCTGAACAAAATAGTAATTTGCGATCATCGTTCCTGCAACTGGACCTAATACTGCACCGATCGTATTCAAGAAGATAAAAATACTAGCAGAATTTTCCATTAACTTCCATGGCATAATCAGAAAACTAATGACACTGGCCAACAAAACACCTTTTTTATAATCCACCTTCTTCGGAAATAATGCACATAGCTGATAAGCAGCCGGAATAATATTCCCCGTTGCATTTGTAGAGACTGTTGTTAATAAGAATACAAGCATCGCAACAATAATTGCAAATGAATTATCCCAACGATTAACAATATTTAGAATATTCCATTCTTGAATACCGTAACGAATGGAGCCGCCAATCAAAATCACTACACTTGAAAAAGCAAAGATCCCATAACCAACTAAGAAACTAGCCGTTTGACCAATTGTTTGATCTTTTGTTGATTTTGCATTCTGAGTAAAGTCTGACACGCTTGCTCCTGGAGCAGCCCAAACAGCTAAAACTGAATTAATGATCATAAAATAGACAAATACTGGCGAAATATTATGTGTTGCTCCAGTGACATCGTACGAAAGAATAGGACCCAAGCCGCCAGCAGCTTGAATCGCCCAAATCGCCATACCACCAAAAACAATATAAATCAGTGGACTCAAGATAGCTGTAAATTTATTAAGAATCTTTCCTCCACCAAAACCGATAAGCATATTCACCGCCCAAAAAAGCGTAAAAGCAATCAACCCTGGAATAGAAATGCCTAAAATCATCGTATCTCCGCCAAGTGTCAAAAATCCTGGCCAAACCTTACCAATCAAAATCAATAATGCCAATGAACCTGTATAATTCTGCAAACCAAACCAAGCAATTGCAGCAACACATCCTCTTAGAAATCCCGGTAGTTTCGCTCCGATATCTCCATAAGTCGAGCGTAAATGAATGGCAAAAGGAATTCCGTATTTTGACCCTGCACGACCATTAAAGGTCATGAACAAAGCAACCGCTAATGCACTTAGTACCAAAGCTAACATAATATTAATTGGAGAAAGTCCTAAAAATAGAAAACCTCCTACGGCAGTGTAATTGGGAATATTATGAACAGAGCCCATCCATAGCGTAAAATAATTCATTTTTCCCATCATTCTTTTTGACAACGATTTTGGCAGCAGATCTTCATTGTATCCACGTTCTCGATATCGTTGAAGTTCGCCTTCCGTGATTTGATAATCTTGGGTTTCCATTAATTCGCCTCCTTTAAAGCGCTTTCATGCGTTAAGTTTCCAAATAAACTATTATTTTATGTAACACTTATAGCAATTAGATAAAAAATATGATGTGTTTAAATTCTGTCCACTATATTTCGTTTCAGAAGCTAAACACATCATTATTTTTTTCTTTATTTAGTACAAGGTCTTATTCAGCACTTGCTTTCTTTTTATTCAAGTTAGCAAGTAAGAACAATGTTGTTCCGACTACAAGTAGAATAACTGAAATATAAAAGCCCATTTCTTTAGAACCAGTTGCATCAGAAATCGAACCTGTCAATGTTGGTGCAATAACTGAAGACATCATTCCGAAAAAGTTGAATACGCCAAGTGTTGTACCAATACCAACTTTAGGGGCATTTTCACCCAACCATGAAATAATGATTGGCTCTACAGCTAATTTTCCTAAGAAACCATACAAAATCAAACCAATTAATAAAATTGTTGAATTTGTTGCTTGAACAGTCAACAGTAACATTACTGCTGCTAAGAATTCTAAAATCACGATAAATTGTACTTTTTTGTGCATAAACTTATCAGCTAAACGACTAAAGAATAATGCTCCTGGAATTGAAGCAAAGGCTACAAGAGAAGCAGAAAATCCGATTGCTGCACCTTCAAATCCTCTTTCAGTTCCAAGGAAGTTAGGCAACCATGTAACTGTCATATAATACGCATAACAAGTAGCAAAGTATAAAATATAAGCAAATAACATTTTTGGTGCGAATAATTTTTTCACTGAAACATGTTCTTTTTCCACAACTGGGGCTTCATTTTTTTCAGCCTCAGCTACTTCTGCTGCTTCAGTTTGTGCTAAAAATTCTGCATCTTCTTTATTGTTACGAATAATTGCAATAAACGCTACTAGCATCACAACGATCAATGCTACTGAAATGTACATCATTGTTTGCCATGGGAATTGTAATTGTACCACTAAGAAACTAGATAAAATCAAGCCTAACCCTGAACCTACTGCTGATCCACTGTTTACGATAGCTGTAGAAAAACTTCTTTTTTCTTGCGGAATGTTTTGAGAAGTTAAAGAATATGCTGAACCGTAGAAAGATCCACAACCTAACCCTGCTAAAACACTACCAAAATAAATCATTGAAATGCTTGTTGCTTGAGAGATCAAGAAAGCAGCAATTCCGAAAACAACAAATCCTGGAATCAATACTTTTTTCTTACCGATCTTATCAACCAAAAATCCTGCTGGAATCTGCATCGCAACATAACCGAAAAAGTAACAAGTAGAAATAAAACCTAAAGCTGTATCAGAGATATTCCCGCCAAGTGACTCATTGATTTGTGGATAAGCAGGTGATAAAGCTGAGCGATACACCCATATCGTTACCCAACCGGCACATAACAAAATAACAATTTTTTTCCAATAATCCATTCCTGAACCCTTAACTTTTGCATCCATGTCTTTTCCTCCAATGTCCTCATTTATGTGTTTGAATGAAAAAAGGTTTGTGCAATTTTCATTTTAACACATAATCAAACAACTTCTTATTCGCTTTAATTGTAAGCGGTAGCAAACTTTCACGCATCATTATTTTTCACAAACTTGTCAAAAAGTTTGTGCAAAGCGAACAATCGGATGTTCTTTCACACAAACAATTTGACTTCGTTATTATTTTTTATAAATGGTTAATGCAGCTTTAACTGCTTCACCTTTGGCAATATCTGCGCCGTAGTAATTAAGCGCCCCTTCTAGTGCAGATAACACATGAAGTACATTTGATTTTCTACTGCTATATCCCATATTTCCAATACGCCAAACTTTTCCTTGTAACGCACCGAAAGAAGAAGCAATTTCAACCCCAAATTCATCTAACATCAATGATCGAACTTTTTCACCATCGATACCGTTTGGAATCATGATCGGTGTAACTGTTGGCATTTTAGTTGTTAAATCGCCATAAAAGCCTAATCCCATTGCTTTGATACCAGCAACGATCGCTTGGTCATTTTGGGCATGACGTGCATACACATTATCCATACCTTCTTTGATCAGCATTCTTAACCCTTCATGCAGGCCGTAAATCATGCTTGTCGCTTCAGTATGATGATTGATTCGTTCTTCACTCCAATAACGCTGTAATTGGCTTAAATCAAGGTAATTGCTGCTAATATGGTTGGCATTGCGGATATCTTTGCTTAATCCTAATTCTTTTTGATAACGAGAAGTTAAAACTTTTTCTACGCGGTCATTATAAGTGATTAATGACAAACCAGAAGGAACACTCACACACTTTTGCGTGCCTGCAATAGCAATATCTACACCCCACGCATCAACTTCAAGCGGCACTCCGCCATATGTTGCTACCATATCTACAACAAAGAAAATATCATTTTCCTTACAGTGTTCACCGATTTTTTCTAACGACTGCATTTGACCATTGGCTGTTTCTCCATGAACCATAGCTACAATTTTTGGTTGAAATTTTTTGATTTCTTCAATTACTGTTTCTTGTTCAAAAGGTGCGTCCCATTCTTTTTCAAGATAATGAATATCAGCTTGAGCACGCTCACAAATTTCACCTAAAAGATAAGCAAATCGACCATAAACTGGGATCAAGACTTTATCACCTGGTTCGATCAAAGCAATCAGTGCTGCTTCTAAACCAGAACGAGAAGTTCCATCGATCGCAAAAGCTTGCTCATTTTTCGTGCCAAAAGGAATCTTGATCATTTCTTTTACTTCATCCATAATTTGTAGAAAGGCTGGATCAAATTGCCCTAAAATAGAAGCAGACATTGCTCTTAGCGCTGCCGGATGCGCCTCTACTGGCCCTGGAGTCATGATTGTTCTACTTGGTACTGTTAATTCTGAAAACATAACTATTCCTCTTTTCCGTTTTAATTTCATCCTACCCTTATAATAAAATAAATCATTGTCACTTTTGAATAAATAATTTGAATTTTCGGTTATTTGGCACAAACCATTCTTGAATCTGCATGCGCTATCATTTACAATAGAGATATTCATCTCTTTTAAAAAAGCTAACACCTTATTATAACAAAAATAACTCGTTCATGCTTTCCTATTTTTCTATCAAGGACAAATGGGTTTGCTACGCTTTTTATTATCTAGCTTCATGAGCTTACCTCTCGGTAAAAAGATAAAATCTGCCTGTGACTAAAAGCGTCACATTCATATTTTCCTATTTTTCTGTCGAGGTTAAACGAGCTCATTACGCTTTTTTATTATCTAGCTTCATGAGCTTACCTCTCGGTAAAAAGATAAAATCTGCCTGTGACTAAAAGCGTCACATTCATATTTTCCTATTTTTCTGTCGAGGACTAACGAGCTCATTACGCTTTTAAAATTAGGAGGAAATTCATTGACTACATTAGAAGATTTATTAAAAATCCCACGATTTTCCGATTTAAAATTATTAACGAATCCTACTAAAGCCAACACAATTGTTGAAAGTATCGAAATTTCTGAAACACCTGATGTGGCAAATTTTATTCCTAAGAAGATTTTCCTTTTAACAACTGCAATGGTTTATAAAAATAATCAACAAGACTTAATCTCTTTGATCGATTCTTTAAAAGAACAAGAAGCTGCTGGTATCGGGATAAAAGTTGGTCGTTTTATTGAAGCCATTGATCCCGAGGTTGTGGCCTATGCAAATAAAATCAATTTCCCAGTTGTCCAAGTTCCCAGCTCTCAGCCATTGGGTGCTTTGTTGCATCAGTTACTGAACTTTTTATGGGATACCAAAACCGAACATTTAAGTTATGCTTTAGATATTCAAAAACGTTTTTCAGATTTGCTGATCCACGATGTAAGTATCGCGCGATTTGTCGCTGACTTTGGTAAAATGATCAATACTCCAGTGATTTTGTTAAGCCCTTACCGTAAAGTAATTGCTCATTCTAAACATTTTACCCAAGCTTCAAAACCTGCCGAATATTATGTAGAGCAACTTGCTAGTAAGTACGATAGTTGGATTGAAGACGATCATGCATCGTTTATGATCAAAGACTTAAATCAAACACCCTTACAAATCGCTGGATTTTCAGTCACGGTAAATAGCTACTTCCCACATTATTTATTGATTTTAAATCCAGAACAAGTCCCCTATCCGATGTCGGAATTTGCTGTGGAGCAGGCTTGTTTAGTATTGTCCTTTATGTTGTATAAAAATCAAAAGGTCCAAGAATCGCTGGATTTTCTGAAAAGCGACTTTTTAGGACAATTGATCGAGTACCAGCAAACACCTCACCAATCGAAACGCGATTGGCTGGATTTAGGCGCAAACTATGGCTTAAAGAAAAGTTCACAGTATCAAATTGTATATGCTATTTGCAGTCAAACAACGGCTACTGCAACAAAAATTAAGTACCAACAAGAAGAAAGCGACGTTGCCTTTCAATGGCTACAGGAAACTTTACCGCTCAGAGTTAAGCATATCAGCATCTTCAAAGTAAAAAACACGAATCATCTAGCAATTTTAATTCAAAGTAAAGTAGATGATTTGGATAAAATTTTAAGTGAAATTTCTTTAGAGCTATCTGAAAAACTACCGATCAGGTTAACTTTTGCTTTAGGAAATCTATATGAGACGACCGAACAAATCGCTAATTCCTTTATTGAAGCAAAAACAGCTCATGAAGAGATGCTGACGATGACAAACGCGCCATTGACTCATCGGTATCACCCTAAAGGAATGAAGAGTTTATTTGAAAAAATGAGTCTTGAGGATATTCATTATTTTTGTGAAACAACGTTAAAAGAACTGGCTTATCCTGTGGAAGATTCGTTTATTGAACTTCGCAAAACGTTACAATGTTATTTAAGTTTCCAATGTGAAATTTCAAAAACAGCAAAAGAAATGTATTTACACCGAAATACGATTAAATATCGAATTGATCATTGCGCCAAATTATTAGGAAAAAACATTCAAGATCCTACGAATAGTTTGAATTTACGTTTAGCCTTGGAACTGTCTGGACGATCTAATCAACAACAATAACAAAAAGAAGCTGAAAGAACACTAGATTGTTCTTTCAACCTCTTTTTTATTTTTTTAACCAGTGATTCTTGTTCCAGCTCTACCTAATAATGCTTGGTCAGCTTCTTCTAAAGAACAAATGATAGCCGTTTTGCCTTGAGCAGCAAATGCAATCGCTGCTTCCATTTTTGGTCCCATACTGCCGTCAGCAAAATGTCCTTCGTCCATGTATTGCTGCGCTTGTTTCACAGAAATTGTTTCTAATTTTTCTTGATTCTCTTTACCATAGTTGATATAAACATTACTAACATCTGTTAACATCATGAATACACTAGCGTCGATTTGTTCCGCTAATTTTTTACCTGTACGGTCTTTGTCAATAACAGCTTCGATTCCCTTTAATAAACCATCTTCATTGCGAACAACAGGGATTCCTCCGCCTCCGCCAGCGATAACAATCGTATTTTGGTTTAATAACTTAACGATAGAATCTACACCGTGAATTGCTTTTGGTTGTGGAGAAGGAACCACACGGCGATAGCCACGACCAGCATCTTCCATCATCACCCAATTTTTTTCTTGCTCCATTTGTTTTGCTTCTTCTTCAGAGTAAAAAATTCCGATTGGTTTGTTTGGATTAGCAAATGCTTCATCCTCAGCAGAAACTTCTGTTTGAGTTAACAAAGTAATGACGTTACTTGTTAATCCTTTTGTTTCCAACGAATTTTTCAAGCTTTGTTCTAACATATATCCAATGAAGCCTTGTGATTCAGCATTACAAACATCCAATGGAAACGGTGGAACCACATCTTTTGCTTCTTCATTTTGTCTTAGGATATTTCCAACTTGTGGACCATTTCCGTGAGTCAAAACGATTTCATAATTTAATTCTTCTATTTTTGCAACCAGCTCTGCGCTGACTTTCACATTATCTAATTGTACCTCAAGTGTTGCTTCTTGGTTTGGTTTTAAAATTGCATTGCCTCCCAATGCGATCACGACACGATTTGCCATAAAAATCCTCCTTCATTTACTATTCAATAAGTTGATTGTAGTTAAAAAGCCTGCTAATAAATCAACACCCGATGTGTGACCTACTTTCACAACAGCTTCAACTGCTTTTTCAATCTGTTCTTTGCTGCTGTTTGTTGTTAATAGTCCAATTAAATGGATGACAGGTTCACTAAAACGCTGTGATATTGCGCATAACAAATAGTGCTTACTAATATCTGTTGTCACAGAGCGTTCTGATAACAGTTCAGTAAGTAATAATTGATTTAATATAGACGATTCTTCGTTCATCAGTAATCTTGCACCTAGGTGTCCGACTATCATGTCATCTCCTGATGGCGTTAGTCCCATCCCTCTTCCTAAAAGAAAAGTGAGTCCTAATTTTTGTTGCGAGTTATCTTCAGAACATAGCTGTTGAATAGCTTCATTAAATGGATGCTGAGTGTTTAAAAACTGAGCTAACGTATGCTGACTGCCCGTTTTGTTTGCCAGCGTATTTGCGTATGAAAACAGCTTTTGTTGACTTGTTTCCAAAATATCTTCTGTTATTTCAATGACTGATGAATAAAGTTTTCCATGTGTCAGCAGTAAATGATTTTTAGAAAAATGCAAACACTTTTGCTCCCAAATGATTGGTTCACCAACTTCAATTGTTGCCAATAATGGTGAAAAATCACTTGCTTGCACATAAATCCCATTCGGCATAAAAGGATAGTTAGTGGTCGTAATGACCACTAACTGTTGCTTCCCCTCATCTTGAATATTAAAACTATTCTTATATTTGCTATGAACATGCCATTTTTTTTCTTCAAAAACATTCGTTAAAAGAACTTGATCCATAAAACTAGCATTAACAAACAATATCTTCACCTTTTATTCTGTAAAACCTAATTTTTTCGCATAAGCTAAAACTGCTTTTTCAAAACAATCGATCGGAGGTGTTACTGTTCCTGCACCGATTTGACCTAGACCAGCTTTTTTATTTGCAATCCCTGTATTGATCACTGGAAGGATACCTGTTTCAACAACTTTTCTGGCATCAATTCCTAAACAGATTCCTTTAAAGTCCCACGTTGGAACTGGGAAATTTGGATTCGTATCAATACAAATTTCTGTCATTTCATTACTTGTATTTAAGGCATCATAGAAGCCACCTGAACCAACGAAACGAGTTACAGCAGGCGCTGCGATCATTGCCATACCACCAACACCAAATGTTTCGGTAATAGCACTGTCTCCCATATCAGGAGCTGCATCTGCTTCACTAAAACCAGAGAAGTATAATCCTTGAGGTGTATTAACAGGACCTGTAAACCACTCATCACCCATTCCTGCAATACGGATACCAAACTCATAACCATTTCTACACATAGCTGTAACGATTGTTCCTTCTTGAATTTGTCTTGCGCCATCCATTACAGATTTTGCTGACGCCATCATGATGTTTAAGAAAAATTGATCTGTATCTGCTAAGAATTGAACAACTTCTTCGCGTTTTGTTTGGTCGATTTCTGTTAAACCAACAATAATTGGCGCCATTTCTTTTAAGAAAGCTAAAGAAGCAGCAATATTACGTTGGTGGAACTCATCACCCATAGCGATAGCTTTAGCAACCAATACGTTGATGTTTAAGCCGTCTTCTTTGGTTTTTAATGCAGCACTTAAAACAGGTGCTAATGTATCTCTCATCCATCTTAAACGATTGATTACTTCATCAGAATAAGCACCAAAGCGTAATACTGCGCCAATTCCTTCATTCATTGTACAAAAAGCACGATTGCCGTCTGTTTTATTTTCAACAACTAAGACTGCCATGTTTGCAGAAGTGATTCCGCCCATTGGTCCAACGGCATTCACATGGTGACATGGAATTAATTTTACTTCACCAGATTCTAGCATTTTTCTTGCTTCTTCTTCGGTTTCACACCATTCTTCAAATAATGCTGCACCGACACAAGCGCCTTGAATTGGATCGACCATTTTATCATAAGTGATTGGAGGTCCTGCATGTAATAGGACTTTTCCATCATTTAATTCTTCAATTACTGTTTTTGCTGGGACTACATCTAATAAGAAAGGAGAACCAGCAACGATTTTTGCTGCTACCGCTTGGTTTGCTTCATCGATTGTTTTATATGCCATTTGATTTATTCTCCCTTATTTAGCTAATGCTACTTTATTTAAGAACTGTAATGCTTTTTGCAGTGTAATGTTTCCGCCTGCGACTGGTTGCCAGTCATATTGAACCACTTTACCACCATGATTGATGATTGCTTCTGAGAAGCTACGTAACCCAACATTGATAAAGCCTTGGTTTGTCAATAATGCTAACATTTCTTCTGATGGTTCAATTGCAACAGGTGTCACTGCCGGTGTTGCTTCGATTGCTTTATCTGTTTGAGTTAATGGATGATCTAAAATAGCTAAAGCTAAACGAACCGCTTGAGCATTACTATCGCAAAGAATCACGCCAGCATCTTTCATGATTGCTTCTTGTTCATGAATATTTTGAGGATCTTCGTCTGTTCCAACGATTGTACCGATCACGAATAATTCTCTACCGTCAGTAGTTGCTTTTGCTTTGATTTCTTTAATTGTTGGTGCCAATTCTTGTGCCATATTAGCGTGAGAACCATAACCTAATACCACGTCTAGTAAAATGATCGCTGTTTCAGCATCTTTACCAGCTTCTTCTAGCATTTCTTTACGTTTAGTAGGATCGATCATTGGATGAGGTTTTCCTTGTGTATAAACATCGTCACCTAAGTCAATGATTTCATGTCCTTGATTTTGTAAGATAAATCCTTCTGGCGCATGTTCGTCACCAGTTAGCTCTAAACCTTCCTTGATCAGCATCGCTGCTTCATAAGCAAGTGTACCGCCGGAGTATAAGCCTTTGACAAATTTTTGTTCAGGTTTGAAAGAATGGGCTGGAACTGTTAATGTTTCTTTCACAGCAGTAACTGCCTCTTTATTCAATAATTGAACAGCTGTTTGTGCTGCTTCTTCTAACGTATACGCACGATAAAGATTCTCTTCATGAGATGTTGGTTTTTCACCTAAGAAAATTGTTACAGCCGGTTTAGAAACGCTTCTTAATAAGTTTAGCACTTCATCACGAACTTCTGGTGCAGGTGGCTTAGAGATGACAACAATCACTTCTGTATTTGGATCTTTCTCTAACGTCATAATACTATCTTTCAATGTGATTCCACCGATTTCCGCTTTTAAATCACGTCCGCCAGTACCAATCGCATTCGTTACACCGCCACCCAATTTATGAATGATGGTAGTCACTTCTTGAATACCTGTTCCAGATGCGCCAACAACGCCGATTTTGCCTTTACGAACAGCATTCGTAAATGCAACTGGAATTCCGTTGATAATTCCAGTACCACAGTCAGGTCCCATTAATAAAAGTCCTGCATCATGTGCTTTTTCTTTTAAGCGTTTTTCGTCTTCGATCGCTACATTATCACTGAAACAAAAAACATGTTTGCCTTCATCCAAAGCTTTTTCAATTTCAAGTGCTGCATGTGTACCAGGGATAGAAAAAACAACTACGCCAGCATCTTTGCCAAGCTCAAAGGCTTTATCCCACGTTTTAACAACTTCTTCACCTGAAGTGTCACCGCCGCCTTTAGTTTGTTCTTCTAAAAATACGTCGATTTCTGATAAAACTTGGTCGATCAATGAGTCATCTTCAATATCTAATACGATTACCATATCATTTGAAGAAGCTTTTTCTAGCTCATCAGTATATAAACCACCTGTTTTGAAGATGTCTTTATTTGCAGGTGTTCCCATCATAACTGAAACATTATGAACGCCATCGATTGTATTTAATTTGTTGGTTAATAACATCAATACGATAGAATCTTGATAGCTATTCGCTTTAATTATTGTGTGCAGCATTGAAATTCCTCCATTTGTTTAAAAGTGTAACGGACTTATTATGTTTCGACTGAAAAATAAGAAAAATCGACTATGCCGTTTTTTGTCACATTTCGTTTCTATCTTTTGCAAAAGATTATTCTGCAAACTTATTTTTATGATCATAACGATCATAATGAATATCGTCACTGATCAAATATTCGTAGATATCATCCACGATTTCGATTCCATTTTCTTCATAATTTTTCTCACGCGCCCGACCACGTTCTCCTGGATAATTAACTTCTGTAAATCCTGGACTTGGGCTGATTTCTTTTAACTCATCCAACATTGTTGAAATATTTTTTTTGAATGTGTCCAATCCAATAAAGAAATCTGGATTGATCACGATATGCAGCTGACCTAATTCACGACCTTTAGATAGATCATGATACATAGAAGAAACATGTTTGCCAAATGGCACGCCTAATAAAATTCCTGATAAAACATCTACCATCATCATTAAACCGTAGCCTTTAGGACCGGCAATTGGCAACAGCGCGTTAACAGCTGTAGAATCTGTTGTTGGATTTCCTTGCTCGTCTACCGCCCATGAATCTGGAATGGCTTCTTTTTTAGAACGGGCATGAAGAATTTTCCCCCAAGCTTGAACTGTAGTAGCCATATCAAAGGTAATTACTCGATCATCATTACTTGGTGCTGCAAAAGCGATTGGGTTTGTTCCAAAATACGGCTCGCTTCCTCCAAATGGTACAACCATTGGATCAGATTGGCAAACAGAAAGGGCTACCATATCTTGTTCTGCTGCTCTTTCCACATAATAAGCAAGTGCTCCACTATGGGAAATATTACGTACACCAACAACTGCTACACCATTTTTTTTCGCCATTTCAATCGCGTGATCCATTGCCTTTTCAGCTGCAACAAAACCAGAGCCATTATCTCCTTCAAACATACCACAACTAGGTGCTGTTTGTTCAAAAGAAAATTTAGGATCGTTCGTGATGCCGCCTTTAGCGATTCTTTCTGAATAATATTCCACACGCATCGCACCATGAGAATGTATTCCTCTTGCATCTGCAAATGTCAAAACATCACTTACGATTTCTGCATGTTCTGGTGACAATCCAGCTTTGGCTATTTTATTTTTAATCAGCTGATGTAACTCTGCTTTTTTTACTCTCATTGTAAAACACTCCCTTTATTTGAAAAATTTTATTTTTTTTCACCAAAGGCATTTGTATTTTCATAGCGATCAAAATGAAGTGTGTCGCTCTTTAAATAATCATAAATATCTTTGACGATGTCGATGCCATCAATCAATGATTTTTCATAATTGATTTGATTGATTTCACCTGGATAATATACTTGCTCAAACCCATCTGCTGCTGGAATCGCATGTAATTCTTCTACCATCCCGTCAACTGACTCTTTGAACATGTCTAGATCAGTAAAACGTTTTGGATCAATCAAGATATACATTTGACCTACATCGCGGCCTTTTTTTATATCATCATACATAGATGAAACATGTTTCCCAAACGGCAAGCCTAATAACATACCAGATAAAATATCTACCATCATCATCAAACCGTAGCCTTTTGGTCCGGCAATTGGTAATAATCCGTTTACTTTGTGCGGATCAGTTGTAGGTTTGCCATCTTTATCAACTGCCCAAGTATTAGGAATCTCTTTATTTTTAGAACGGGCATCCAACACTTTGCCCCAAGCTTGTACGGTTGTTGCCATATCGAATACGACTGGTTCATGACCTTTTCTTGGTGCTGCAAAGGCAATTGGATTTGTACCGAAATAGTTTTCTTTTCCGCCAAATGGTACAACCATCGGATCTGATTGACACATTGCAATTGCGATCAAATCTTGTTGAGCTGCTTTTTTAACATAGTAAGATAATGCTCCGCTATGACTGATCTTTGAAATTCCAACAACGGCTACGCCTGATTTTTTCGCCATATCGATCGCATACTTAAGTCCCTTGTCAGCAACAAATTGTCCGGCACCATTTTTACCGTGAACAATTCCTGAACTTGGTCCTGTTTCTTCGAATTCAATTTGGGGATCTAGCGTCACGCCGCCTTTATCGATCTGTTCCGCATAATATTCTACCCTTACGGCTCCATGTGAGTGGATTCCGCACGCATCTGCAAATACCAAATGTGTCGCCACTTCATCTGCATGTTCTGGTTTTAACCCAGCTGTTGTTAATTTTTTTTCGATCAAGTCATGCAATTCTTCTGGTTTCACTACAACAGTTTCATTCATTCTTAAACTTCCTCTTCAAATTAAATTTCTGGATCACGGTTGCAATCTTTAGAATATACATACATCAATGGTTCGTCGCGACCTACAGCATAAGCTGCTTGTTGCACGTATGAACTCATAAAGATATAGTCCCCTTTTTCGACTGGCATCCACTCATTATCTAAGTTGTACATTCCTTGTCCAGAAAGTAAGTAAGCACCATGTTCTTGATAGTGTGTTTCAATGTAGCCGTGACTTGCTCCTGGCTCAAATGAAAGGATATGGAAGTTCATATCAAACCCTAAATCTTTCGGTAAAAAGTCCCATAAAAGTACGTCTTTCATGCCTTCATATTCGATTGGTTCCATATCATTGACATTACCGACTACTTTATGTGCTTCGTAGCCTTCTAATGGTTGATAGCGTTTTTTGTATAAGAAAATTTCTGTATCTGCATCTTGGCCGTTTTCTAAATACATCAATGTGCTAGCTGGTAAATATGCATAGCCGCCTTTTGTCAGTTCATGTGTTTCTGTTCCATCATTGACTTTTAAAACACCATCAATCACATAAACAATTGTTTCAACGCCTTCGCCACCGAAACCGCGTTGATTTTTACCATCTTTGTGCATCGTAATAATGTAGTCTACGAAATTTGCACCTAATTGTTTTGATCCTAAAATCGAGCAATCACAGTTTTCAAAACCAGGAATCACGTTATTTACTAATCCATCATGTGGAATCAATGCATAATTATTTTTTTTGATTACAGCTCTAGATGATAATAAACCGTCTAGATAACCTGTTTGATTATTTTTATAACCCATTTTTACTTTTCCTACTTTCTTTTATTTATAAGCTAATTCATATAATGCGCTGGCTAATACTTTTACGCCATTAACTAAGTCATCAATATCTGTTGCTTCTGCGGGATTATGACTAATACCGTTAATACTTGGTACAAAAATCATCGCAGTTGGGAAGTGTGGTGCAATGATTTGTGAATCGTGTCCAGCACCACTATGCATTACTTTATATTTCATATTTTCTGATTTAGCAGCCGTTTCAATAGCTGTTACAATTTCTTCATTCATTGGCACTGGTGCTTCATCCATCCACAAGTCAATGTCGATTTCTAAGCCGTGTTCTGCAGCGATATCTTTCATCATTTGTTCAATTTCTTGTGTAAATGCATGAAGTTCTCCGCTATCTGTATGACGGCAGTCCATTGTAAACAAAACTTCTCCTGGTACTACGTTTACTGTATTAGGTTTAGGTTCAACTTTACCGAAAGTCAATACTAATGGATCACCGACTTCTAATGCACGATCGATTGCTTGTGAACAAATCTTAGCAAAACCATAAACCGCATCTTTACGATAGCCCATTGGAGTTGTTCCAGCATGGTTTGCTTCGCCTTTTAACACGATTGTATAGCGTCTTTGACCTGCAATGTTATTAACAACACCGATTTGTAATTGTTCTTTTTCAAGAACTGTTCCTTGTTCAATATGGATTTCTACGAATGCTTTGATATCATCTCTAGCAGCTTTGCTTTCATCTCTAAAGTCAAAACCATGACGTTGCATTTCTTCAACGAATTTCAAGCCTTCAAAGTCAGCGATTTCAATAACATCTTCTTTTTTTGCTTCGCCGACAAAGTTTTTACTACCCCAGAAAACAGTTGGGAAACGGCTACCTTCTTCTTCAGCCATTGAAATAACTTCTAATGAACGTTTTGGTTTACCATGAGTTTCTAATAAATATTGAATTGCAACATAAGCTGCGATCACACCAAATTGCCCATCTAAGTTTCCGCCGTTAACAACGGTATCAATGTGAGAACCTGATAAAATCGTTTCTTCTGGATGCTCTGTTCCTTCTACTCTACCAAAGAGGTTTCCGATTTCATCAAATGAAGCCGTCATACCAATTGCTTCCAATTTTTCTTTCACAGTTTTTTGCGCTTCCAACCAAGAATCAGAATACAATAAACGAGTCATTCCACCTGTTGGATCGTTACCAATATTAGAAATTTGATCAATATTTTCCTGTAAAACTTTTTTTAAATCCATTTGATACATCTCCCTCTTTTATTATCATAACCATTGTAAGCGGTTGCCGACTTTCATACACTATCCACATTTCACAAATTAACTCCCATCTTTGTGCGCATTAAACATAAAGACTACAGCTATTTGAGTTAAAATAGAAATAAGTTAGTGAAACTATCTAAATTTACGGGCTAGAACTTCAGAAAAATGATAAAATCTGAATGAGGTAAAAAATATTACCTTCATATTTTTGTTGAAGTTAAGCGAGCCCGCTTCGCTTTTTCTTTGAAACGCAGTGAATAAAGTGAACTGAAGTTTAAAAGTACCAGATTTAGTGATACGAAATGTTGTTATCTATAGAATAAGGAGGAACTTTCATGATAAAAAAAATAATTGATTACAACCAGCTTGATGATTTAAAGCTTTCCATGACATTTTATTCTCAACAAGAAGTCTCTGCATCTAAAGCAACAATTATTTACTTTCATGGCGGAGGACTACTTTATGGTGATCGTGATGACCTACCTGAAACTTACTGTCAGCTTTTAGTAGAAAATGGTTATAACATCTTAACCATTGATTATCCATTAGCACCAGAAGTTAAGCTTCCAACTATTTATCAGTGTTTAACAGAAGCAATAGACTGGTTTTTGACGAATTATCAAACCTCTCTAGGACTAGAAAAACCAGATTATTTCTTGTTTGGTCGTTCTGCTGGCGGTTTTCTGACATATCTGCTATCTGCCCGCCATCATGCTCCAGAGCAAAAAGGCTTGATTAGTTTTTATGGATACTATGATTTAACTAATCCAGCATTCAATCAACCTAGCAGTTATTACAATCAATTTCCTAAAATAGCTCCTATGACCGCTCAAACAATGATTCAATCTAAACCGATGACCGCGATTTCTATTAATGAACGGTTTTCACTTTATTTATCTGGCCGACAATTTGGTAATTGGTTGAGCTATTTACTCAGCAGTCCTAGTGAAAAAGAATCATTTAGTCTAACTGAAGTTGAAGTTGCTCAACTGCCTCCTACTTTTCTAGCTCACAGCTCAGCTGATCAAGATGTTCCTGTTGAAGCATCAAAAGTTGCTTTAAGCAAAATTCCTAACGTTACTTATGAAGAAGTCGAAAAACTTCCTCACGATTTTGATAATGACTTAACGAATAGTGAAGGAATTCGTGTCTACCATGCGCTGATTGAATGGTTAGATAACATATTAGCTATTACTTGATTTTAACATATTTACTATCTTACATTATAATAAAATACAAAAAGACATTCCCAATCACTCAGGAATGTCTTTTAAATTGCTTTTATTTTTCAGTTGCAGTTTCAGTGATTACTTCTACTGCACGTTTCATGCGAATATCATGTTTTAACATGTCTTCTGTTAAAACTTTTTTAACTTGGTCGATTGGCATATTGTATTGTTCAGCCAATTCGTTGATTTCTTTATCCATATCTTCTTGAGATACTTCAATATTTTCAGCTTTAGCGATCGCTTCGATCACAAGGTTTGTTTTCGTACGAACTTCTGCTTCAGCTTCAAATTGTTTGTGCAAGTCAGCTTCAGTTGTTCCAGTTAATTGATAGTACATATCTGGAGCGATACCTTGACGTTGCATGTTGTTTAAGAATTCATCCATTGAACGGTGAACTTCATCATGTACCATTACATGTGGTAATTCAACGATTTCAGCATTGTCAACAGCTTGACGGATTGCAGCTTCGTCTTTTGCTTCTGTTGCAGCAGCTTCTTTAGATTCTGTTAATTCTTTACGGTATTTTTCTTTTAATTCGTCTAATGATTCAACTGAATCATCAACGTCTTTAGCAAATTCATCATCTAATGTTGGCAATTCTTTTGCTTTTACTTCGTGAACTTTCACTTGGAAAACAGCTTCTTTACCAGCTAAGTCTTCTGCTTGGTAATCTTCTGGGAAGGTTACTTTCACTTCAACTTCTTCGCCAGCTTTTTTGCCAACTAATTGTTCTTCAAAGCCTGGAATGAAAGAGTTAGAACCTAATTCAAGAGAATAGTTTTCACCTTTTCCGCCTTCAAAAGCTTCTCCGTCTTTAAATCCTTCAAAATCGATTACGACTGTATCGCCATCAACAGCGGCTTCGTCTTCTTTGATTACTAGTTCAGCTTGAGATTCTAATTCACGTTGGATGCGTGCATCTACGTCTTCATCTGTTACTTCACGGTCTTGTTTTTCTACTGTTAAGTCTTTGTAATCGCCTAATTTTACTTCAGGTTTTACAATAACTTCAGCAGTAACGATCCAATCTTCACCTTTGTTCATGCTTTCAACATCGATTTTAGGTTGAGATACTGGATCAATTCCAGCTTCTTTAACCGCTGCTTCATAAACTTCTGGTAAAACTGCGTTCAAAGCATCTTCAAACAATGCTTCTTCGCCGTACATACGGTTGAATACTTGACGTGACACTTTTCCTTTACGGAATCCTGGTACGTTAAGATTTTTTTTGACTTTATCAAATGCTTGTTTCAAGCCTTTTTCAATTAGCGTTTGATCAACTGAAAAAGTTAACACACCATCATTGGTGCCTTTTTTTTCCCATTTCGCAGACATTTGTTTCCCTCCGAATAATTTAATTTTATACATGAATTTATGTTATGCATACCTTTAAATAGTACACTATCACTGGTTAAATGTAAACATTTTAGATGAGATGAAGCTAAATAAAACTAAAATGCCTTTAATTGTTTTTAAACTTAATTACATCCATCCTCTTTTGCTTCAAATAAGGTAGATAAATTCTAATAGCTATCTTCGGTAAAGTAGATGAAATAATACACAAATAAAAAAGAGCCCTTTTGGACTCTCCACGATTAATTATTTTTTCCTTTATACAAAGTCATCCCTGAAAATAAAACTAGCACCATACCACTTAGCACTAACCACAAATTTGTTTCTCTTTGTCCAGTTGCAGGGAGTTTCTTCACGTTATCAGTTGAACTACTTGTATTTGACTCAATTGTTGTCACTACTCCGGCCCTAGATTCTGATGTCAATGTAGTCTCAGTGCTTATACTTGATTCCATACTTGAATTTAACTCACTAGATACTGCGGGGAGAGTAGTTGAAATTATTTCGGTACTAGAACTTGAGCTAGATTCTTCCACCTGGCTAGGTTCAGTTATAGCACTCAATCTCACTTTTGAGATGGTAACATTAAAAGGATATCCACTAAATATATAACGATCTGGCGCATGCTGCATATAAATACTTATAGGAACCAAACCACTTTCATCAGCAATAACTTCCTGTTTGAATTTGTAATTATATACAGGTTTATTCATTGCATCTCCGTCAATAAACCCATTTACTTGTGAACTTAAATCCTGATTATTGATCACAAGATACGAACTATCTCCACTAAAAATATCTACATCAATTTCTAGCGTATACTTTTGATTAGGCTGCACTTTAACATTTTGATTCAATGCCGGACTTCTTCTCTCGCTATCTTCCCCATTTAAAATAGTAGAGATATTCATATCGTCACTATAGATACTTGCTTTACCATTTCCAATACTTACCGGATTCCAGCCCCAACCATATCCTTCTGGTAATTGAACATACCAAGTATCAACAATTGTTGCAGTGTCTTCCTCCCAAGAAAATTCTTCAGGCGTTTCATTTTCTGTAAACTCAGAATTGTATACATACTCCTTATTTTCAGCTTGCACCGTAGCGACATATTGAAAAATACTTATCAGTGATAAAACAAATACAATTCCCCAGTTAAAACTTTTCTTCATTCAATATCCTTTCATGTTAAGTTATTTTTAGAGAAATATCTTAACATTTGATAAGTAAAAACAAAAATCATAACATTTGTATTTAAATATTTTTTAATTTTATTTTAATAATCAAATTGACGATAATAACGTCTAATATCCAACGGATGGCAATTCAACTGCTCTACATGAGCATCAATGCGCTGTGTTACACAATGCATCAGCAAGAATGACAGGACTCGTCCACGATATTTTTCACTAATTCCGTCAACTGGATAATCTTTTGAATCAATAATCGTATAATTTGCACAGATCCGTGGCAATAATTTTGCCACTCGTTCAGCTAGCGGACGTTGTTCATCTTCACCAATAAAAAGTGTAACTGGTGTTGTTTCATCTATGATTTCCAATGTACCATGTAAAAATTCAGCGGCATGGATCGATTTTGAACGTAACCAGCTTTGTTCTTCCCAATAACACATAGCATAAGAATATACCGCACCCCATTGATTGCCAGCACCGATAAAATAATGCATGTCATCATGTCGATGTGCTTGCGCAAAAGTTAAACCAAAGTCATCTGCTTGTTTTTCTGCTTCTACTAATCCGAGCGGCAGATACTCTTCTAATTCTTTATAATACTCTTCATAATCAGCAAATTCGCCATTATTTTTCATCAACCGATCGGCTAACATAAAGAACTTGATTTGTTCAGTTCCTGGCGCTGGATAGGTCACAACGTAATCACATTTTTCTGCTAAAATACTGTCTTTTGCATCAATGAAACCAATCAATGTAGCACCGACTATTTTAATTTCCTCTACCGCTTTGACAACTTCTTGTGTAGTCCCAGTCACAGAAGACAGGATAACTAATGAATCCTTCGTCAGACGACGATTACCAGTTGTATAATATTCAGCTGCATGCTGAACGTAAACAGGTAAGTCACTTTTTCCATTGATATATGTGACTGCTTGCATTGCTGACGCGTATGTTCCACCAATGCCTAAATAATAGATGGAATCAAACCCTTTTTCCCAGACTTCATCAACAATTTTTTCAACTTCTGGGCGTAGTGCTAAAGCCCCTTTGATATCTTCGATTTGCTTTGTTTCGTTAAATTTTAACATGATTAACTCTCCTTAAATTTTACTTTTTAATACTTGATCAAAATCATCAAAAATCCGTTTGCTTAAATCAATTCCTTTGGCTATAGCAATTTGATAAGCTAAATATTGGAACGGAATCACTAGTAAAAGCGGACTGATTTTTTCAAGGGTTTCTATAGATAGACCTAATGTTTTTGAATCCGTTTTTGTATCAGTCGAAATCGTGTAACAAGCAGCAACATGTTCACTTAGATAATGCTTTAAAGCTTGGCTTCGTTCATTCAGTAAATTGTCATTTTCAACAAAAAATAGTGAATGGTTACGGTTTGCCTCTAAATAAGGGCCATGCATATATGCTTCAAGTTCAAAACCTTGGGAAGGTAAACGTACCGTTTCAGTAAATTTCGTTTCAAATTCTTTAGCCGTCCCTACATTAGGTCCATATCCAATCGCAATAAAACGTTCGCCTGCCGTTAAATCCGCTTGATTTTCTAGCCAAAAATCGTTTGTTTTTTCGATGACTGGATTTATTTGACGGATAGCATTCTTTAATTCCGTTAATTCGTTTTCTAACAGCCGTTGATCAATAGAACCGTTTTGATACCCTAAACGTAATCCTAACAACATCAAATTAAGCACGGTTGCTGAATAGCCTTTCGTGACAAAACCGACCGTTTCGATTCCCATATTTAAATCTAAAACCTCATCTACTACTTTTGTAATCGGGCTTTTCACATCACTTGTTACTGCAATCGTTTTGATTGATCTAGTTTGGGTCAGTTTTTCTACTGCTTGAATCGTTGAAGCACTTTTGCCACTTTGCGAAACTGCGATGATCAAATCAATACTCGGATCGACTTTTCCATAATGCAGAAAGTTAAATGGTTCCTCTATCTCAATATACACAGGCGCTGTCTGCTCTAGATAATATTTTGCTGATAAACAGGCATTATAAGAAGAGCCTGTCGCTAAAATCAAACAGTGTTTAACCTTTTTCACATCAATCTGCGCGACATCAAATGACTCTAAGATATGTTCCAACGTTTCTTGCTCTTCATTGATATAATCTAACATCGTTTCCATTACATCCCACCTTCGCTTATATCCTAAACTGGATTAAAAAATTCCTACCAACGAACCTAAAATCCCAATTACCGCCATACCACCCAAAATTGCTAATGGTTTTACCTCTTTTTTCAACAGATAGAAAACAGCTCCAAATGTTGCCAATGGCAATAACTTCGGCATGATATCATCAAAAATACTTTGTACTGTTACAGCCGTTTCGCCACTCCCACTGATCGTCACCGGAATTGAAATATCAATCATTGAAGCCGTCATCGCACCAACCACCATCAATCCAATAATCGAAGCACCTAACGTCAAACTTTCCATCATCCCGTTGGCTTGGATCTTTTTCAAAAATCCAGTTCCTAATTTATACCCCCAACCAGTAAAGAGATAGCGCAAAATAATATGCGGGACATTGAATATCAGCAAGAATAAAATTGGACCTAAAACATTCCCCTGTAATGCCAGTGACGTCCCCACACCTGTTGCAATCAGACGTAAGGTCCCCCAGAAAAATGAATCACCTAAACCTGCTAAAGGACCCATTAATGACGTTTTGATGCTATCGATCGTGCTTACATCAAATTGTTCATCTAACACATTTTCTTCTTCCATTGCTGTATTGATTCCTAAAATCAATGTCACAATATGTGGTGTCGTATTAAAAAAGGCCAGATGACGTTTCAAAGCATGAGCCATATCTTCTTTTTTAGGATATAATTTTTTCAAAATCGGAATCATCGCGAAAACATACGCCATATTCATCTGCCGCTCGTAGTTCCAAGAGAATTCCATTTGGAAAGACCGCCAGAAAACACTGTTCAATTCTTTTTTAGTGATCAACTTTTCAGTTTGCTCTTTAGAAGTCTTCGTCATCGTCAATAACCTCCCCGTTTGATGTTTGGACCATTTCTTTGCCTTTCGTGTGATTCATGATATTGACTACGATCACAGCTGTGATTGCACCTAAAATTGCGATACCTGTAACTGGAATTTCTAAGTAAGCCATCAAAGCAAAGCCTAAAAAGAAATACGGTGCCACCTGTTTGTTGATCAATAAACGCGCCAACATTGCAAAACCAAGTGCTGGAATAATTCCCGTCGCAACAGATAAGCCATGCTGAACAAATTCAGGAATCATATCTAATAACCCTTTGATCGTGTTGCTTCCGACCGCAAATGAGATCGAAACAATCAACGCCAGCATCAATGACAAACCAAATCCGGCTGCCAAATGCATCCGCTCCACACCTTTGTAATCACCATCCTCCGCGTAGTTATCCGCTTTTTGACTCATTGTAGGAATCACTAAACCTAGATAGACATTTTTCAAAATCAAGGTCAATGTGGCAATTGGTAGACCTAAAACCAACGCCGTTTCCGTTCCAGCTCCTGCAGTGATCGCAAAAGCTGTTCCTAAAATCCCACCTGTAACGACATCTGGCGGAATCGATGCGCCAACTGAAAATGATCCGATAAATGCTAATTCCAAGGTTGCGCCCATAATAATGCCCGTTTTAATATCTCCTAAAACAATTCCTACAAATAATCCAGTCACAATTGGGCGGGATAAAAGTGATGTACCTAACGCGTATTCAGACTGAGCAATAAATGCGATGATTCCTAACAAAATAGCCTGTACAATCATTCTGATCTTCCTTTCTAAAATGCATCTAAAGCAGCAACTTTTTTATCATTGGGCACTTGCCTGATTTCAATATCAACACCTGTATTTACTAATTCTTTGACCAGTATTTCTTCATCAGGCGTAATATTTACAGCTTTAGAAATATTTCGTGTCCCTTCTCTAACTTTCATTCCACCTAGATTGATGTGCTTGATTTCTGGACAAGCTTTAGCTAATTTATAAGCATCCGCCACACTTTCTACCACGATAAATAACTTATATTTATCAGTTACGCCACTTTGCAACGCACTGATTGAATCCTCAATATTTTTGATCACTAATTTTACGCCAGCAGGTTTCGCTAATTTGATAGTTGTTTTGCGAATGTCATTTTGCGGCACATCGTTATTAGCAATCAAAATACAATCTACACCCAAACTTTGCGTCCAAGAAAAAGCTACTTGTCCATGTAATAAACGGTGGTCCACACGTACTAATTTAATCATGATTGATTTCCCTCCTATTTTAAAATTCTTCTTCTTCTTCTTTTACTTTCAATAAATTACAATACTGAATCGTTTCTTGAGAAGTTTTTATTGCTTGTATAATCAACCTTTCCAAAGAGACTGCATTTTCTAATTGGGTATACATTTCAATCAATAAAGACAAATTCAATCCAGAAACTAAATGCACATTTGGATATTCAACATACTTAAAAAACTCATTGTTCACACTGCCGCCAAAAATATCCGTGATCACCAGCAATTCATTTTCTTGATTTTCACTAATAATCATTTCTACTGTTTGCCCCAGATCAAATTCTTCTTTCATATAGGCACAAACAACTTCAACATTCTTCGACTGGCCGCAAATCAGTTCCAAAGACGTTCTAATACCTTCTGCAAAATTCCCATGTGTTGCCAAAATAATTTTTCTTGCCATCCTGCTCACCTCACTTACACTTTATTAATAGCAAAAAGAGTGCCAACTTTAGTGGCACCCTTCGTCTGTTTATTAAAAATCACTTTCATCACTGATATATTCAGTATTCTCAAACAAAACATCATGGACATAAGAAAGCTCTGAATCTGGAATATTGACACTATACACTTTCTCTATGACACTAAACGCCTCTTTGATGTCCTTCAGCTCTTTTTCATGACACTCCTGCAACATGTCAAAACCACTGTAGATTTCGATTGGTACATTGCGGATCAATCGTTCTACCAAGCAGCTTACATGGACATAGAGAGCTAATTTTCGATCATTGGTGATCCGATGCCCCCAACGCTCTTCCAACTGCTTCATAAACCCTTCGATCTGTTCAATAATTTTTTCTGTGTCCAAAATCGTCACAGATTGAATCACACGATCCAACGAAAAATTACGAATCAGCTGATTACTAAAATCTTCCTGAGAATCCAATACTAGATCATTTTTTAGCCATTCCAATAAACGTTCGATCCCAATCCCTGCAATCAAATCTTCTAATGAAATAAACGGCACATTTTCCACGATTGGGTTCGCTGTGCCAACAATACCAAGCACATTATATAATGAAAAAGCTTTTTCAAATTCAGCGGGGGTACGTAGTTGACGGAATTCACAAGGAACAAGTTTTACTTCACTATTATCAGGTAAACTTTTTTCAAGTAAGTTACTGATTTGAACTGCTGTTCCAATCCCTGTAGCACATGTTGTGATAATGATTTTTTCTTTTCTTGTTTGCGGCTTAATGATTTCCCATTGGTAATGATGGCTGTTTATCGCTTTGGCTGGAATTTCAGCAAGTTGTTGTTGCCTCTGGATTCCTTCCCCTACAGCAATTGCTAAACTAGTCGTTACATTATTCATCAAAATTATTGGCGCTGTAGTTTCTTTAGAGAAATACCGATGAATTTCTTTTAGTGACCCCATATCAAATAAAATAATCAATCCATTTGACGTATCATTTCTTTCAATATACTGCATCATTTTCTCTGCAATTTTCTTTGGAGTAACATCTAATGGCATATCAAAAGATTGAAACAACAGTTCATTCAGCATTCGATTGGCCACATTAGCAATACTACTAGCTGTTGCATAGCCGTGGGCAACGATCAATGCTTTAGGATAGGACGTTTCTTTGGTATAACCTAAATTATCAATATAAACGGATAAAATAATTCGATCCATACTTGAAACCTCAATATCCAGTGACGTTTTGACTAAATTTAGAATCTGCTCTGCATAACGATAACTGTTTGGTAGCTTGGCTTTAATATCAAGTAACAAGGTTTCGATCAAGTGAACCATTTCAACTTCTGGTAACCATTCCACATAACGTCGTTGGAATAAATAGTGACTGATCGCATAAACCAAGCTACCATTGAAGCTAATTTGATAAGCCAATTCGATTTTTTCTAACATCTGCCGCACATGCTGTGTGATAAACAACAACATTTCATGCTTTTGGTCTCTTTTTGTTTCAAATAATAAGTAATCAAAAAGATAATCAATTTCCTTAGAAATCAAACCGACCGAAGCGTTGATTTCTGATTGATTATTAACATAGGTCAAGAGGATTTTTTCATAGCTTTGGATGATTCTTTTTTGCTCCGGTTCGCTTTCTTCAAGTAAATAGTCCAAACTGCTTTGACCATCGATTTTTAAAAGTGATTCTGATTCTGAAAAAGTGGTCTCCTGGTTTTCTGTTAGTAAATAATTAGGTAAAGAATGCAAGGTAATTGGTATTTGTGTGTTTTCATGATTTACAGTGAAGCTTTTTGCTGTAATGATCTTGATTAGGTTTTTTAATTCCCCTACATTACCTTTATATGAACGATTTTCTAAGATGTTGATAACTTGTGGTGACACGATCAAAGTTTTTAGAATGGTTTGCTGTTCTTCAAAAAAAGAACGAATAATCAATTGTTTTCGCTCCGCCTGAGTCCGTTCATTTAAAGCTGGAATCTTGATTTGAACAGGAATTCGTCTTAAAAAAGTGGTTAAAAAAGTACTGCTTACCTCTTCTGTTGTAGCAAAAGCTAGTCGGCAATGAACAGCGATTGGTTGATTACTTTCACCCATTTTATAAATAATTCCTTGATCTAGAAAAGTGAATAATTTTTCTTGTCCTTCTGCGCTTAATCGATGCACTTCATCCAAAAATAAAAAACCATCAGCTGCAGCTTCAAATGCTCCTATTTTGTCAATATCTGCGCCTGTAAATGCACCTTTCACATGACCAAATAAATGGCTCGTCAACAGCTCCGGATTATCTGCGTACTGAGCGCAATTCACTGTGATAAATGGTGCGTCACTATTTAATAAATCATTGGCTAAACAAAATTGATAGAGCAACTGAACCAGATAACTCTTCCCTGTACCACTCTCCCCAGTTAAAAGCAGCGGCAAGCCACCGTTCGGATAGAATGCGGCCATTTTTAACTGCTCGATCGTTTGAGCTAGGCTGCCACGATTCCCAATCACATTCTGAAAAAAATCTATTTTCTTATCAAATATTGGTTTTTCCTTTTCAATCTCCGATAAGTTTTGGTAAAAAGAATTACTCAGCGGATAGTTTTGCAGCTCAAACGTTTTTTTATGAAAAAAGTAGACGGGACGTGTATTGACTTTGACTAAGATTTCCTCGTCTGCCAGTTGATTTAAATAATGGCTCGCTGTATTTCGTTTGATTGAGAACTTTTCAGCGATATCAGCTGCCGAAAAAATATCGCTTACATTTCCAGGGTTGAAAAAAGATGTTTGATTTTTTAAGTATTCTAACAATTTTTCTTTTAACATATAATCCCTCCTTTCTTTATCATAGCGAAAGTTTTTGGAAAAATATATCTCTTTTTTCATCAGATATAAAAATTATTTTCTTATTCTGACGATACGTTGACTATTTGGTCAAAAAGGTAATTATTTGGTTCATAGTTTGAAAAACACTATTTAAAAGCATGATATAATTACTTTACACATAATTCACTCATACAATAAACCCCTGAAGAGTGTGGATTCTTCAGGGGGCTTTTTTAATTAAAAACTGCATTATTTTTTCACTCGTCTTGTTCAGCCATAAAACTGATAACGGAGAATCTCAAAGAAAACCTATAATTTAACGTTTATGGCGCAAAGTATGTACTGCAAAATAAAAAAATACTCGCATAAATGATACCAGGTCGTTAACATATAAAAGTTTAAATATTTTACTTTATAATAAAGCTGTTGAATTTAGAAAGTATTTTTCTAAATCCAACAGCTTTATCGTTAACTATCCAACATCATCTATCAAAAAATACACTCAATCATACCTTTTACGCTTAGAAGAGGACGGGATTCCTAAAGCTTCTCGATATTTTGTAACTGTTCGGCGAGAGATCTCGATTTCTTGTTCTTTTAATAAATCTACCAATTTTTGGTCAGACAACGGTTTGGCTTTATTTTCATTATCGACTAAGGCTTGCAATTGTTTTTTTATACTACCAGTTGATGTCTCTTCCCCAGTGCTCTCATTTGATAATCCATGAGAAAAAAATGAACGCAGCTCAAAAACACCAAATTCTGTTTCTAAATATTTCCCATTTACTGTACGGCTAACTGTTGATTCATGAATATTCAATGCTTCAGCAATTTCTTTTAAAGTCATGGGTTTCAGCGGTCGCTCATCATCAAAGAAGAATTCCTGCTGGCGTTGAACAATTTCTGTACCGACTCTTAAAATCGTATCACCACGTTGAATAATTGTTTTTTCTAACCATTCAAATTCATTTTTCTTTTCCTTGATGTACTCTTGAACTTCCTTATCTTCTGTCGCTTCCATTCGTTCAAAATAAGCTTGTTGAAACTGAATTGTAGGTGTGCCGTTTTTATTGGAAAGAATCTTTATTTGGTTTCCTTTGATTCGTACCGTTAAATCTGGACGGATATAAAGTCCTGTAGTGGCTTCAAAAATACTTCCAGGAGCTGGCGTCAAAGTTTGAATATAATCAAAAATCGTTTGAATCTCTGATAACTCTACTTCAAACTTTTTAGCAATCAACGCCCATTTACGATTAGCCAAGTGATCAAACTCTTCTTCAATGACGATATAAGCTAATGCTGGCGCTGTATCATCACGTTCAATCTGCAGCAACAAACATTCTCGTAAATCTCTCGCACCCACACCGGCTGGATCTAACTGTTGGATCAAGGTCAAGGCATCTAACATCTCGATCGCTTTTGCCCCTGTCTTTGCTGTGGCTTCATCTAAATCAATCATTAAATAACCATTCAAATCAATATATTCAACCAAAAACAACACCAGCGTTCGAAGATATGTATCGCGATAGTTTAAGTGAATCTGATCAATTAAATATTCAAACAATGACACATGATTATCTGGAATCTGATTTAAATAATTATTTTCTTCATTGTTGTATGTCCGGCTTCCTGTATTTGGAAGATCGTTATAATTAGTATCCGTTTGAACGTCAATCAATGGATTTTCCAGTGATTTTGCTTCTATGTACGAATAAAGCTCCTCTGAATTATACTGTAAAATCTGGATAGACTGTTGTAATTGTTGGGTCATGGCAAGTTTTTGGACTTGTTTTTGTTGTTGTGATAAATGTTGTTCAAATTTCATTAATTTTGTCCTCCCACTTGTAATTTATCGAAATATCAGCTAAACTAATAAACGTGCTTGCGCCCTTAGTGTAGTGGATATCACGTAAGATTCCGGTTCTTGAGACGGGGGTTCGATTCCCTCAGGGCGCATCTTTTTGTTTAGCCTCTTACATATAAAAATTATAGCATAATTTAAATGTAGATGTATCCATAATTTATTACATAATTAAGCTGATTTGAATCGAAGTGATTTAGACGTTTCAAACAGTGATTATCTCGTTTAGTATTGGGATTTCAAAGACATAGGCTACACCTAATTGAGGTGTAGCCTATGTCTTTTTTTAGTTTCAAAAAAAGATATTTTTATTTAATCCCTCTCAAAGTTATCATTTTTCTATCCGTTTCATCTAAAAACTGATAAAAAGCCATCGTTTGCTTATGTTATTATATACTTTGACAAATATTTAATGAGGTAGTTGATAGTAATGAGTCAGCGTCATACAAAGCTATTAGTTATTTCACTTCTTTTAGCTCTCACAGAATTTAGTTTTTATCGTTATTTTAATCAAATTACAGCTAATAATTATCAACTCTGCTTTCAAATCATCACTATTATCCAAGGGGGGATATTTTTATATTTCCTGCTCTCATTTCTTCTGCTATTATTTATTAATCACACAACTAAAAAATAAAATATATAGCTACGTTCTAAAAAAAAGAGTACAGGGATTTTTATGTCCTCTACTCTTTTTTACTTTTATAAAACCATCGCCTCAAGTTCAAAACGAATCTTACTTTGTAATTTTTGAATATTTTCGATTTCTAATCTTTCTTCATCTACTTGGTATTTTTGTGCGATAGAATGATTGTAGGAAATAATATAGCTTACAGCCCATAACCTTGGATTTTCAATGATTTCATCTGCTAATGGATACAAAAGTGCAAAATGCAATCTAATTTCTTCCATGATATCTACTAATAAAATCGGGTCATCATTGATCAATTCTTTTTCTAAAAATAGTAAAATTCTTTGATAAGCTGCGCTGTCCAGCGGTGTACCGACTGTTGCTGGAACAACTGTGTATTTTTTATCATCTCTCCATAAAAATTCTACTTCTTCTTTGAAGTGAAGACTCGCAAGTTCTTCTAATATCCACGATCGAACTAGATTATGTACCCGATCATCCAATAAAATCTTTTTACCAATCATAATAAATTCATCTTGCGGTAATTTTCCAGCCTTTTTTACTATTGCCAATTGTTCATAGTAATTATGTGCATTTAAACAATCTAATTCCTCTTTTAATTCTTTGATTTTACCGACTTCAAACTGCTGATACATCAATTCAACGTGGCGGATTTTCTTTTTTAAAGAAATCAACTTTCTCATTTCACCACTTTGTTCCATCAAAATCCGCTCGTTAATAATGCTATGTGCCTGAATAAACATATTATTTTTGATCAATACTTGTATATAAAGCTCCATGTAGTCTAGATAAGCAAAATACTTTTCTTTCATTTCTGAAGCTAAAGACAATGCTTGCTCATTTTCACCCACTTGTAAATACGTATTTACAAGAACCAAATTTAATGGAAAATCTTGCTGAATCGAATAAGCTTGTTCAAAACAATCAACTGCTTCAATCAAATTATCTCGTTTTACTGCTTCTTGTCCCAACTCAATAAACCGTTCATAGTTCTTTGGAAATGGAATTTTATTTGTCAAAAGAAGCACCACCTTCCTAATGATTATTTCTTATGATAAAACGCTTGTCTGCTTAAGTGATATCACAAAGAAATAGTGTGTATACGTCAAAAAGGAAAAACGTTTACCTGAAACTAAATGTCTCCAAAAAATACAGCTGACTACTAGTATAGGTTTCTAATAATGATAGCTGTTTCAGGTTGTCCTTGCGTTTTTTCTGCTTTTTCTATCAATGTATAGCCAACATAAAATTCTTTTGTCAACTCATCTTGTACTTTAAATTCTGCAACTTCTTCTACGTGAAAAGCGTTTGGTTCAACTTCTTGAACGCTCTCCCATCCAGTATCAATAAATACTTTTGTATTATCCTCGATGGTATCATTTGCTTCTAACTCTGCCACAATTTTCTTTAGTTGTGAAAAGGTCATTACTTCTACGCGATTATCCATTGTACTGCCTCACTTTCTATTGTTTGATTCACTATTGCTTTACCCCGACAACAATAAACAAATACTTTTTTACACCTTTACTTTTTCTCCACTATCATCATAACCTAAAATCTATTTTTATAACACTTAAAATTATAAAGAAGAGGTTGGAATATCACTCTATGAGTCATATTCCGACCTCTTGAAAATCCTAATACATAGTAGAAACAGAAGTAAATCCCTCTTATTTCTTGAAGTTAAACACTTCCGTCCCAATCTCTTTTTCCATCTTGAACTATTCTTTTATCAATTCGCCATCTTCAATACAATAAACACTGTCACTCCACTTAATCATCCTCGGATCATGAGTGACCATGATTGTTGCTTTTTGCTTTTCATGTGCTTCTTTTGCTAAAATTTTGACAACTTCATAAGCATGCTCGGTATCCAAGCTGGCCGTTGGTTCATCAGCTAAAATCAAGCTTGGTTCATTAAACAACGCACGAGCAATTGCCACTCGTTGACGTTCACCTCCAGAAAGGTCACTTGGGAATTTATGAATCAATTCTGAAATATCTAAAGAAGCTAATAATTCATCCATCCGTTGTGTTTCTGATTTTTTCTTTTCAATTTTGTCCACTAATGTGAATTGCTTTTCCACAGTTAGAAATGGAATCAAATTAGATGACTGTAAAATAAAGCCGATTTCTTCAAAACGAAGTCTTGAGCGTTTTTTTTCATTTAAATGAGTAAACTCTTTCCCGTTGATCACGATATGACCTGATGTAGGGGTTTGTAGACCTCCAGCAATTGTTAGAAAGGTACTTTTTCCTGAGCCAGAAGGACCAATGATACTAACAAATTCTCCAGCTTCAACCTTCAAATCAATCCCTTTTAACGCTTCAACCTTTGCATGTCCTTTACCAAAAGTTTTACGAATACTATCCATTACTAAAATATCAGCCATTTTTTTATCCTCCTATCGCTTTCATTGGGTCAACATGAGTCACTGTCCGAATCGAGAAAACACCGCCCAAAACAGCAACAATAATCAAGACTAGACTATAAATCATTAAATTGTTACTATCTAATGCAAAAGGCATAGCAGCTGGCAAGATTAGATTTGTCAACAAGGTCAAAACTACACCAATCGCTACTCCGATTACTCCTAAAATAAAGGTTTGAGCTATGATCGATTTTATAATATACCCATTTGAAATACCTTGCGCTTTCATGACACCGAATAAGCTAATTTTTTGCAAGGTCATTACGTAGATAAAAATCCCGATGATCGCAGCCGTAATCACAAACAAGAAATAAATCATCGCATTCAACGTGAGATTTTGTTCACTATAACCAGGTAATTTTTGAATAAAATTTTCAATATCGTATTTTGCTAAATCATTGTTCTCCATTTTCAACTTGATATCTTTTGTTGGAGTATCTCGGACGATGATTCCATTGATCGGTGCTTGATTTCCTTGGATGATCTTGCCAAATTTAAGTTCTTGCCATTGATCAATAGATGTATAAATCAATGGTACAATACTAAAACTGTTTTCATTTGTTATACCGACAACCTTTAACTCTTTATCAAGTTTTCCGATTTTGACAGTATCACCTAAGTTTACTCCTTTGTCGACTAAGTTTTTCGGGATGATAATTTCCCCTAGATTTTCAAAATAGCGACCTTCAATCAGTTTAGGTCTGATCGAACTATCCTTGTTCACTCCAAAAAGAGAGATATTGATTTTGTCCGTTTCTTTATTTTGTCCAGTTTTGTTTAAAGCTCCTGCGTATTGTCCTAGCGGTTCTTTTTGTTTTGCGTCTACATGATTTAAATCATCCATCACTAAGCTGGAAGCATTCAAGCTCTTATTCGCATCTTCTGATAAAACGATGCTGGTTGCTTCCCATTTATCAACACCTTGTCGTACTCCTTGGGCCAGTCCATTTGCCAACCCAGATAACATAAATGCAACATAAGCAACTGACACGATAACACCAATCACCAATGTGTATCGAAGCTTAAAATACTTCATTTCTTCTAATCCTAAAAACATTGCTTCCACCTCTTTTTTATCAATCGATAAAAAAATGCTCAAAAAAACACTTTTTTATCACTTGATAAAATATTACCATAAAAAAAAGAATTAGCAAACTTTTTTATCAAGTGATAAAATACTGCTAATTCTTTTATGATATAACTCCGTGTAAAACCATTTCTATCAAATCAGTAATTTGCTCTGATCGCTCTTTTTCAGTAGAAAGTTGGTGGACTGTTGCGAATAACAATGACAAACTCATAAGATAAAATTGAGCTGCTTTTTTAGAAGAAACCTTGCTGCTTAGCGGATCTTTACTTGATTCAAAAATTGCCTGCAATGGCTTTAAATAATAATCGTTCAATATATAAAAGAGCTGTTGTTTGTTAACTTGTTCCATTTCAGCCGCACTTTGATGAATAAAAGAAAAAATATCTCTGTGATAGACATTTAGTAAGGCCTTTGTACAATCGATCAATTGTGTTTCGATGGGATTTTCTTCTTTTGCTATTTGTTCCATCTCACTTTTTAGTTGACTGCCAATTTGTTTATTGATTTCGATAAATAAACGTTCTTTAGTAGAAAAATGGTAGTACAGTGCTGGTTGTGTAATATTTGCCGCTTTAGCAATATCGCGAGTCGAAGTATTTTTATAGCCATTTTTTAAAAAAAGTTCCTTCGCAGTTTCCAAAATCAACTGATGGGTCACATCAAAAACTTTTTCCTTTTTCACGGTCTACCTTCCTTCCCAATCTCTCACATGATTACGTTTTTTGACTTTAAGAACTATTTTAAAGCAAAATCATGAAAAAAGATAGTGAGTTAAGCAATTAGTACAAAACCAGTTTACCTTAGTCTACACTTCTTTAATGACTATTAGATGTCAATTAACTTGGATAACTATAGTTATTGAAATCTAATAACGTTTACATTACAGTTGATGATCTTTTTGAAATAAATGATCGTTTTTTGTAAACCAGGAAACAAACATTTAACCTCCCTTTTACAGACTAATTAAGCTAGTTGTGTTTAAATACTAGTTGGTCTTAGAAAATACCAGATTACTTTTAAACAAAATTTTTAACTTTTAAGGAGAGTTTTTTTGAAAAAGAATACATTCATTACTTCATTGTTACTTAGCTTCCTCACTCTTTCTACTGGTTTATCCCTAGGTGATCAAGCCTTTGCAACCCCGGCTGAACAAACAACAACTTCAGAAAAAATTATTTCTGATTCTTCACAGAAAATATCAAAATTAAAAGAAACCCAACAGAAATTTTCAGAACAAAAAAATAAAAAAAAGAACCAGTTAGCAACTCTAGAAGACGAAATAAAAAAAGTTCAAATAGATATTGATCAATTAGAAGAAATCGAGTCAATTGGAATGATTGCTAAATCATCTGAAAAAGATAAAAATCAGACAGCTCCACTTTACATAGAATTTTCATCAATCAGCGTTAAAGATAACAAAATAGCCCGTCCTATCGATGAAAAAAAAGCGCACTTGACGGATTTAAAACAAGCGTTTGATCATTTAAACTTAGAAACAGAAACAATTACAAAACAACAAACAGAACTTACTAAACAAGAGAGTCAACTTTCTGAAAAAATTGCCCAAGCAAAACAACAAAAAACTGTACAAGAACAACAAAAAGACACTCGCACAGCGATTATTGCTGCTGCAAAAACACATCTTGGTAAGCCATATGTCTATGGTGCAGCTGGACCTGATGCTTTCGATTGTTCTGGTCTAGTTCAAGTTGCTTTTGCTACTGCTGGACGTTCTTTAGGTAGAACCACGGTTGACCAAGAAACAGCTGGCGCTACTATTTCAGTGTCAGAGGCGCAAGCTGGTGATTTAGTTTTTTGGGGTAGCCACGGCGGGACTTATCATGTAGGTATCTCAACAGGTGATGGTTCATATATTCATGCACCTGTTCCTGGCGATGTCGTACAAGTTGCAACAGTTGCTTCCTATGCTCCAGATTTTGCTGTACGCATTTTATAAATTATATCCAAGAAAAAACACTAATATAACAAAAAGGATAATATATTTAACAAAAAAAGGTTTAAACATAAAGTTTTTATCATTTTTTTATAAAAATCAAGAAATTGTTGAGAATTATGAGAAAGTGTGGTATTTTGTTCTTGTGTGTAATTTGATTTGTGTTCCCTCCATCAATTTGATGAGGGAATATTTTTTTGCTATTTACCAACAAGAGTTATTCATTCTACCATGCTGATTGCGATGTTCCCTTCTGTTAAAAGAAGAATCTCTTGAATTTTGCCATTCTTTTTGATCCTCAGTTGTTTCTTCCTCCGTTGATTCAGCCAATTCATCATTTGTAAGTCTCATATGCCTTTTATAGCGTTGCTTCATTTCCAATCGATTATCTTCTCTTCCTACAGCCTCCGTCACTGTAACAACTCCTAATATGCCTATAAATAATAGGACCAATATTCCACTAAAAATTTTTTTATTCATTTTCATTCCTCCTGACTTTTCTTTAGTTTACTTGTTAATTGTGTCAAATATGTGTCGAAAAAAAATTCCCTAAACTCAAGATTATTGACTATAATAAGGAGAGAAAATAGGGGGAAATAGTATGAAAAATATTTTGATCGTTGACGATCATTTGCAAATCACAGAAGTCCTAAAAGAATATATTATTAAAGAAGGATTCTCGCCAATCATTGCGTATGATGGCCAAACCGCTTTAGATCAATTTTTTGCTCATTCCATCGAGCTGATTTTACTGGATGTCATGCTGCCAAACTTAGACGGATTTGAAGTTTGTAAAAAGATAAGAGAAACCTCAAATGTGCCGATCATCATGATTACAGCAAAAGGTGAAGATTATCACCGCATCATGGGGCTGGATATTGGTGCGGATGACTACATTGTCAAACCCTTTTCTCCAAGTGAAGTCATGGCAAGAATCAGAGCTATATTAAGACGCATCGAGCGTACCGAAGAAAATCAACATACCATGGATCAGTTGCATTATGATAATTTAATTGTCTATTTAGAAGAAAAAAAAGTAACGATTGAACAACAAGAAATTGCTTTGACAAAAAGAGAGTTGGAACTTCTTTGGCTGCTTTTAGCTCATCAGGAAAAAGTGTTTTCCAGAGATAATTTATTAGATAGTTTATGGGGCATTGATTATTATGGCGATGCTCGAACAGTCGATACTCATATCAAACGATTGCGTGCTAAATTAGATGAAGTTGCTCATCCAAATTGGGAGATTGCTACAGTTTGGGGACAAGGTTATAAGTTTGAGGGAAAAAATGAAAAATAAATTAACTAGAAAACTCATCCTTTATTTTTCTCTTACACTTTTACTTTTTTCACTAGTGATCGGTATTGCATTTGGACTATTATTTTCTAAACAAACAGTCACTATTCATACCGAAGAAATGACCCGACGTGCAGTCATTATTGCAGATTCTCTAACTGATTACTTTTCTGAACAAAAAGAATCGACCCAAGATAGTCAGTCCTCCATGCATGGTATGATGGGCTCCAGTTCCTCAATGAAAATGAACATGGGCTATTCGTCTTTTCTTAAGTTCATGGATCAATTAGCGATGGATGATATTTGGATCGTAGATGAAAACGCGGATACTATCACAGTTGGTCACGGTATGCATAATAAAGAATACAATGAATTACCAACAAATGCCCGAGACGTCATAAAAAAAGTCTATGCTGGTAAAACAACTACCAGTAATGCATTTAGTAATTTTATTGGAGAACCTACCGTTACTGTTGGTACACCCATTAAAAATGACAAGGGTGATGTTTTAGCGGTTGTCTTACTTCATTCTGCTGTATCCAGTGTTCATAAAGAAGAAAATCAAGGCTATTTATTGCTGTTTATTAGTATTTTGATTGCCTGGATCATCGGACTGTTACTTTCAATCCTATTATCAAAAAAATTCATCGCTCCAATCAATAAAATGAGTACCTTTACTGAAGAACTTGTTGTAGAAAACTATGACGAATCCTTGGATATTGTTGAAAATAATGAAATCGGCCAGCTAGGAGACAAATTAACTGTTTTAAAGAACCGACTTGCTGAAGCAAAATTTCAGAGAGAAAATCGAGAACAAGCGCAAAAGAATTTCTTATCTACGATATCTCATGAATTACGAACACCAGTCACAGTCATTCGAGGCTCACTTGAATCGTTGAATGACGGATTGATCGTTCAGCCAGAAAAAATCAAACAATACCATCAGCAGCTTTTAGCTGAATCCATTGTTCTAGAACGACTTGTCAATGACTTGCTGGAATTATCTAGACTAGAAAATCCTGAGTTCACAATTACAATGGAACCTGTGGCTATCAATGATATTTTAACCGATAGTTTGAGAAGTTTACGCATAAAAACAGCAGAGAAAGAACAACAATTGCTTTTGGAAAATCTAGTTAAACAACCAATCATAGTCAACGGAGATTACGGTAGAATCCGTCAGCTATTTGTCATTTTAATTGAAAATGCCATCAAATTTGCTCCAAATCAGTCAATCATTACTGTTCAAACCATTACAGAAACCGATCATATGATTGTCAGTATTCATAATCCTGGTTCTTATATTTCTCTCAAAGAACAAAAAGAGATCTTCCAACGCTTCCATCAAGCTCATTCAAAAGAACAATTAGATGGAACCGGACTAGGACTTGCGATAGCAAAAGAAATAGCTGAAAGACATCACTTTATCTTGACAGTCGACAGTGACAAAAAAACAGGAACTATCTTTTATGTTAAAATTCCCTTGAACTAGTAAAAAACAGATGAAGCCATCCGTTCTCGGAATGATTTCATCTGTTTTTTTATTATCTGGATCTTTTATTCCACTGTTACACTTTTCGCTAAATTACGCGGTTTATCGACATCATAGCCTCTTTGTAAGGTCGCAAAATATGCAATCAATTGGGTTGGAATAATACCCACTAAAGGTGTTAGCAAGGGGTGAACATCAGGAATAATTATCTGATCTGTTTCCTTTGCCAATGAGGCCAATGAAATAACAAGATTATGCGCCCCACGGCTTTCAACTTCTTTTAGATTTCCCCTAGTATGTGCTGCTGTCAACTGATCTGTAATAACACCAACAACAGGTGTCCCTTCTTCAATCAATGCAATCGTTCCATGTTTTAATTCTCCTGCCGCAAAGCCTTCAGCTTGAATATAAGAGATCTCTTTTAACTTTAGAGATGCTTCCATTGATACATAGTAATCTACCCCTCTACCAATATAAAAAGCATTTCTGGTATCTGATAAATAGTCTTCTACTAACTGACTGATAACCATCTTTTCATCAATGATTGTTTCCATGATTGCTGAAATTACACTTAATTCATGAGCAATATCAAAACCAAGTGATTCTGGATTTTTTCTTCTATCTCCTACAGCCTTTGCAAGTACTGCTAAAACAGCGATTTGCGCCGTGTATGCTTTCGTTGAAGCCACGGCAATTTCTGGACCAGCATGAAGAAGTAACGTATGATCTGCTTCTCTAGATAAAGTAGAACCTGCTACGTTAGTCAACGTTAGTGACGGTAGTCCAAGTCCATTGATCTTCACTAATACTTGACGACTGTCTGCTGTTTCTCCGCTTTGACTCAAGAAAATAAAAAATGGTTTTTCTGATAGCAATGGCATATTATAACCAAATTCACTTGAAAGGTGAACTTCAACTGGAATATTGGTCATTTTCTCAAGAATCGCTTTGCCTACCCAGCCGGCATTATAACTTGTCCCACAAGCGATAATATAAATACGGTCACTAGCTGTAATTTTTTTAGTGATTTGCTCATCTACCAGCGTTGCACCTGTTGTATTCGTATATTCCTGAATAATTCGACGCATAACTGTGGGCTGATCATCGATTTCTTTTAGCATATAGTAAGGATATGTGCCTTTTTCGATATCGCTTAAATCTAGTTGTGCTTCATAAGATTCACGATAAACCAGATTGCCACGTTCATCTTCTATATCAATTTTATCAGCTTTGACCGTTACCATTTCTCCATCAGCAATTTCTACAAAATGATTAGTTTGCGTAAGCATTGCCATAGCATCGCTACAAATAACGTTAAAATCATCTCCAAGACCAATTAGTAATGGACTTTTATTCTTAGCTACATAAATTGTTTCTGGATCATTTTTATCGATCAAAGCAAATGCATAAGAACCCTTGATTACTGTTAACGCCTTTTTAAATGCTTCTTTTGTCGACATTCCTGCTTCTGAAAAATACTCGATCAAATGAACTGCAATCTCAGTATCCGTCTCACCTTCTAATTGCTTTTCTTGAAGAAATTCCTGTTTTATTTCTTCAAAATTTTCGATCACACCATTGTGTACTAAATTAAACTGATGATTACCTGATGTATGAGGATGTGCATTTCGTTCACTTGGTTTGCCATGCGTTGCCCAACGTGTATGCCCAATCCCAACAGTTCCTTGAACTTCTGGAGTAATTCGTGCTTGTAGATCAGCAATTCTTCCAAGAGATTTTACCAAATAATCTTGCTTGTCATTCCCTGTTACAAAAATCCCTGCAGAGTCATATCCTCTATACTCCAGTTTTTCTAATCCTTGTACCAAAATATCTGTTGCATTTTCTTTTCCAATAATTCCAACGATTCCACACATACTGTCTATTTCCTACTTTCTCAATTGTCTTAGGTCATTGATTAGGAAAAAAGAAGTTGATAAATACAAAAGAACCAGTCGCTATTTCCTGTTAAAATAGCTTTTGATTTTTTATGATCAACATTACAATTTCCCTGACTTTTCATCATTGGTTTCTATTCTGCGTAGCTGGACTTTTGTTATAATTTTGCAATTATTTTTTCTTTCCAGCTTGTAGAGTACAGTCCCTAGAGCTATCCGCCGAATCTTTCGATAGGCTCTTTCCTCGTCACCTGAATGCTCAGGCCTGGCGCTATCCTGTTATTGGTCTAACTACCCTCCTTTTATTCATATCAAATAGAAACTGCATTAATAATACAATAAACCAAATGTAAATGTCAATACTTTTATAAAAAACATAAATTGGTCTAGTCGTATATTTGTGCGCTAAAACAAAAAAATAACTGAGATATAACTCCATGAGTCACATTCCAGTCATAAGGAATTTAAATAAAGAATAGGCACAAAATAACCTGTGTACACGATTATGTACACAGGTTATTTTAGTCTTTATTTTATACCAATCTCAGCTTTCACAACATCCGCGATTTTATCTACATAGTAATCAACTTTTTCTTGTGTTGGTGCTTCGGCCATCACACGTAATAATGGTTCTGTTCCGGAAGGGCGAACTAAAATACGGCCATCACCATTCATTTCTGCTTCCATTTGTTCAACAACTTCTTTGATTGCAGGAACATCCATCGCACCATGTTTATCAGTTACTCGAATATTCACTAATTTTTGTGGATAAACAGTTAATTCTGAAGCTAACTCTGATAATTTTTTCCCAGTTTGTTTCATTACATTCAATAACTGAATACCTGAAAGCATTCCATCACCAGTTGTATTGTAATCCAAGAAAATCATATGTCCAGATTGTTCTCCGCCAAAATTATAATCATTTTTACGCATTTCTTCAACGACGTAACGGTCACCTACTTGAGTAATCACGTCTTTCATACCAGCAGCTTCTACTGCTTTACGGAACCCTAAATTACTCATAACAGTCGTTACAATCGTATCTTTTTTCAAGCGATTCTTTTCAGCTAAATATTTTGCGCAGATAAACATGATCTTATCTCCATCAACAATATTCCCTAATTCATCTACTGCAATGATTCGATCACCATCACCATCAAAAGCAAGACCTACATCGGCGCCTTTTTCAACGACCATCTCAGCCAGTTTTTCAGGATGAGTAGAACCTACGCCATCATTGATATTCAACCCGTTAGGACTTGTGCCCATTGTGTAAAAATCTGTTTCTAAATCTGCGAACAAACGATTGACAGAAGTTGCTGTAGCACCATTTGCTGCATCAATACAAACTGTCATTCCAGATAAATCTCCTGGAATTGTTTGAACCAAGAACTGAGAATATTTCAAAAGCCCTTCTGGAAATTCATCTAATGAACCCAAACCTTCAGCTGAAGGTCGTGGCAAGTTATCTTCTTCTGCATCTAATAAAGCTTCGATCTCAAGTTCTTGATCATCCACTAATTTAAAACCATCTGAACCAAAAAACTTGATTCCGTTATCTTCAGCCGGATTGTGGGATGCTGAAATCATGACACCAGCTGATGCTTTTTGTAGTCTTGTTAAATAAGCCACTCCTGGCGTTGAGATAACACCTAATTGGAATACTTCGATTCCAACAGATAAAAGACCTGAAATCAACGCTTGTTCTAATAATTGACCTGAAATACGTGTATCACGACCAACTAATACTCTTGGACGGCGTGTAGAATCCTCATGCTGACTTAATACATATCCACCAAATCGGCCTAATTTAAATGCTAATTCCGGTGTTAGTTCTTTATTTGCAATTCCTCTAACTCCGTCTGTTCCAAAATATTTACCCATTATAACTCTCCTTCTACTTACTAAGAGAGTATCAGTTGTTTCTTCTGAGTAAAATACAAAAGAAACAACTGATCTCTCATTCAATCAACTTAATTTGCAGAAACTGAACTACTCCCATTTTCTATCGCTTCTTCAACAGTACTGTCACTACTGGAGGAACTTGATGAGCTGGATGTACTGGAGGAACTTGTTGGTTTTTCACTGGAAGGCAAAGGTGTCGGTAATACTTGATTTGAATACGACGTTGTTGAACTTTGTCCGCTAGTTTCAGAAAAACTGGTATTAGTGCTCGTAAAAACGGGGTTAATCGTCACTTCTACTTCCTCAGGTGAAACAATATACTCTGCATTTGTTGGAATTTTTATTTTTTGTTTTGTTGATGTTTTTATATTACTTATATCAACAGGCAATTCTATTGTATCAATTGCATCTAATACTGATTTTATTCCTCTAATTTCGACTTTTTGCTCTGACAGATTAAAGGTATAATGCTCAACATCAGAAGGCGGTGAACCTGTTGGGCTGATCGTCAGTCCAACTTCTTTTGAAGGTAAAGACAAATCAACAACTACTTTTACTTGCGGTGCTGGATTTTCAATGCTTAGGACTTGTCCTTTACTATCGATTGCTTGAACATTGACCGTTTGTTTGATGGTATCAACAGATTGTTTGACATTTGATAGCGGAGCAATCACACGGTCGATTGCTTTAGCAGTCTCTTCTCCAGTTGTAATCTCTACTTTTTTAGGGCTTACAGCAACCTTCTCTACTTTGTAGCCGCCAGTCTCGATGGATTCTGGAAGTTGTGCTTCTACATCGAATGATTTGGTTACTTTTTTCTCTACAGTAACTGTTATCGTTTTAGGTTCGATTTCAGCTGTTACGGCCGTACTCAACCCTTTTACTCTCAATTGGATTTCCGAAGTGCCAAGCGGTGTTTTAGTCAAATCAGCAACCACTTGAAAATTTCTAGTGTCTTCATTTGATTCTAAATTCAATTGAATTCGATTAGCACTACTTAAATGAACATTGACTTTTTCTTCATAACCAGAAACAAAAAATTTATCTTGATCGTATTCTACCTGAACAGGAATGTTATAAAGCATTTCGTCATAGACTTGATTGTTACCAGACATATTAGATATATTCCCGGATGAATTGGCATTAAAAAATAGTAATAGGGCAAAAAGTAATGCTAGTAATACGGACAACCAATTGCTCTGAGAGGGCTTTTTCATTTCTTTTTCGCCCCTTTCGATACACCTTCAATAAAGTGTTGCAAAAGATTCTTTTTGTCTTTACTTTCTTCTTTTGGAACTAATTCTGCTCTAAGAATTTTTAGATACTCTTCTTGAGTCAATCTAGGAATCAAGTCATTATTTAGTGTCAGACTGACATCCCCTGTCTCTTCTGACACAATAATCGTTATCGCATCACTAACTTCACTAATACCAACAGCCGCACGATGACGTGTTCCGAATTCTTTTGGAATCAAATTACTTTCTGACAAAGGAAGATACGCACTGGCTACAGCTATTTTCCCTTGCTTAACAATTACGGCCCCATCATGTAATGGCGTATTTGGTATAAAAATATTGATCAGTAGTTCTCCTGAAATATCGGCATCTAGATCGATCCCTGTCTCAATATATTCATCTAATCCAGTATTTCGTTCCACTGTAATCAGCGCACCAATTTTTCGTTTAGACATATACTGAATGGCTTTATCGAAAGCAAGAATCATTTTTTCATCTTCTTGTTGCTCAGTCTTACTTGTACGGAAAAACGAGCTCCTACCAAGATGTTCTAAGCCACGCCGGACTTCTGGCTGAAAAATTACAACCGCTGCTATCACACCATACATGATCACTTGATTCATTAGCCAAGACAATGTATGTAGACCAATAATCTCACTCAGTATTCGGATCACAATAAAAACAGCGACCCCTTTTAGTAACTGGACGGCTTTGGTTCCTCTGACAAGCATGATCAATTTGTAGACAAGATACCATACTACCAGAATATCTATAATATTAATAATATAATCACGCGACAAGAAATCTGATGAGATCAATTGCCGCCAATAATTCAAATCAAATAATTGACTAAGTTGAAAAGACATCATAAACCTCACTTCTCTCTGAAGATTTCTTAATAAGTATACCATAATATTTTATTCGATTACAGAACTGAGGATGAAAGATAGAAAAAATTAGGAAATGATACAGAAAGTGACTGAGTAATAACTCTGTGAGCTATGACCCAGTCACTTAAAATTCAAATATGCGGTGAGAAAAAAGCCATTTTCTCTTGTAAATTTACTCTTCTGACTTCTCGCGTTTGGCAGCTCGTTCTGCTCGTCTAGCTGCTCTTCTTGCTTCAGCTTCTGGATCTACAACTCGCTCTTTTTTTACGCGAGGAGCTTTTTCAGCCACTGTTTCGTCAGTCGTTTTTTCTAATTTAGCCCGAATTTTCTCTTCTTGACCAGCCATCCGTGCATAATTGTAGAAACGATTTTTCGCATCATCAACAGTTTTTTCAAAAAGTTTCCCAGCAAATTCTGGCTGTGTCGATTCCAATGAAGAAAAACGAACTTGTTTGCGCATAAAGCTTTGCATCTCTTCAAAATTCGGTTTTTTATAGTCTAATGTCATTGGATTTTTCCCTGCTTCTCTTAGCTCAGGGTTGTAACGATACAATGACCAGTAGCCAGAATGAACTGCTTCTTTTGCTTCTTCCAAAGTTTTGCTCATACCGCCAGCTAATCCGTGGGTAATACATGGCGTATAAGCAATAATGATTGAAGGCCCCGGGAAACGTTCAGCTTCTTCAATGGCTTTGATCGTCTGCATTTGATTCGCTCCAGAAGCGATTTGAGCCACATAAACATTGCCATAGGTCATTGCCATCATACCTAAATCTTTTTTAGAAACGTATTTCCCGCTCGCAGAAAATTTAGCAATCGCAGAGGCTGGTGTTGCTTTGGATGTTTGTCCACCAGTATTAGAATAAACTTCATTGTCTAAAACTAACATATTGACATCTGCACCACTAGCAAGTACATGATCGATTCCGCCGTAACCAATATCATAGGCCCAACCGTCTCCACCGATCATCCATTGGCTATTTTTCACAAACAAATCATTGTCTGCATAAATCGCTTCTAATAATGGTTGTCCAGCCTTTTCATCAAGCAACGCCGCTTTAAGTTTTGCCGCACGTTGTTGTGTGCCTTCACCACTGTGCATATGATTGATCCAGTCTTCCATTAATAATTTTAATTCAGGAGAAGCAACGTCCATAGCTTCACTCATCTTCATAGCTAAATGTTCACGGCGAGTTTGGCTGGCTAATAACATGCCATAACCATATTCCGCATTATCTTCTAGTAAGGAATTAGACCAAGCTGGTCCTTGCCCCTCATCATTTGTCGTATAAGGTGAAACAGGAGCCGCACCACCCCAGATTGAAGAACAGCCTGTTGCGTTTGCAATCATCATCCGATCACCGAACATTTGCGTCAATAATTTCACATAAGGCGTTTCTCCACAACCAGAGCAGGCGCCTGAAAATTCTAGTAATGGTTTGTTGAATTGTGTACCTAATACGGTATTAGGTTTTGCTGGATTTTCTTTTTGTTTCAACGTCATTGAGAATGCCCAGTTCATTGCTTGTTCTTTTTGTTCTTCATAAGGTTTCATAACTAGTGCTTTGCCTTTAGCAGGACATGCATCAACACACAGACCACAACCTGTACAATCTTCTACGGAAACTTGGATTCGGTACTTAAGACCATCTGCTCCACGCATTTCTCTTACGATATACCCAGCTGGTGCTTCTTCCATTTCTTCGTCATCTGCTAAGAACGGACGAATCGCTGCGTGAGGACAAACAAACGCACATTCATTACACATCGTACAACGATCGCTATTCCATTCCGGAACCTCTACAGCGATTCCACGTTTTTCCACAGCAGTTGTCCCAAGCGGCATCCGACCATCTGTCATGTCATTTTTGATAAACGCACTAACCGCAAGATCATTTCCTTCTTGACGATTGATTGGTTCAACAATTTCATGAACATAATCTGTCACATTTGCTTTGCGCGCTTTCGGTTTTATCTCAACTGTTTTCCATGATTCTGGAACCTCGACTTTGTGTAAAAGTTCAACTGTACGTTCAATTGCTTGAACATTTTTTTCAACAACCGACATTGATTTTCTAGCGTAGCTTTTGAATGCTTCATCTTTTAAAATCGGCAACACTTCATCAAACGGCATGATATCTGCTAATTTGAAGAATGCTGTTTCCATCGCTGTATTGATTCGTCCACCTAAACCAACTTCACTGGCTAGTTTAACGGCATTGATCGTGTAAAATTGAATATCATTTTCAGCTAAATATCGTTTTAATTTTTTGGGTAAAAAACGTTCTAATTGCTCGTCATTCCAAACTGTATTTAGTAAAAATGTCCCGCCTTTTTTCAACCCTTTAACTAAATCATACGTATTCAAATAAGCCGCCGTATGACAAGCAACAAAATCCGCATGTTCGATCAAATAAGTCGAACGAATTGGTGTGTCCCCAAAGCGTAGGTGAGAAACGGTTAAACCACCAGATTTTTTAGAATCGTAATAAAAGAATCCTTGAGCATATTTATCCGTGTGATCTCCAATAATTTTGATTGCTGATTTATTTGCACCAACTGTCCCGTCTGAACCAAAGCCCCAGAATTTTGCTTGATACGTTTTTTGGTTAGTTAGATCTAACGATTCTCCGCAATCCAGTGAAGTGTACGTCACATCGTCCACAATTCCGATCGTAAAACGTGATTTTGCTGCCTTTTTATCTTTTAATAACTCATCATAGATCGCAACGATTTGATTTGGTAAAACATCTTTTGAGCCTAATCCATAACGTCCGCCAATGATCATTGGACGCAAATCTGATTCATACATCGCACTTTGAACGTCTAAAAGTAAAGGCTCGCCGCCTGCTCCTGGTTCTTTTGTACGATCCATCACACCGATTGCTTTGACCGTCTTAGGCATTTTTTCTAAAAAGTTTTCAATTGGGAAAGGACGATACAAATGAATATTTAAGAAACCTACTTTTCTGCCTTTTTTCGTTAAATAATCGATTGTTTGTTCAATAGCCTGTGCTGCTGACCCCATCGAAACAATCACTTCTTCAGCATCTTCTGCTCCATAATAAGTAACTAAATCATAATTTGTTCCTCTAAGTACATTGATTTCATCCATGTATTTTTTCACAACAGCTGGAATTTGTTCATAATAACTATTGATCGTTTCACGTTGTTGGAAATGGATATCTGGATTTTGGTTTGTTCCACTAACGGAAGGATGGTTTGGATTCATACTTCTGTTGCGGAAAATAGCTAATTTTTCTTGATCCATTAATGGCGCTAATTCATCATAGTCCAATACTTCGATTTTTTGAATCTCGTGACTTGTCCGAAATCCATCAAAGAAGTTGATAAATGGAACACTTGATTCAAGTGAAGCTAAATGAGCGACCGCTGATAAATCCATGACTTCCTGCACACTGCTTTCGCATAACATAGCAAAGCCCGTTTGACGAGCAGCCATCACATCTCCATGGTCGCCGAAAATATTCAACGCATTGGTTGTCACGGCACGGCTAGCGACATGGAAGACTGACGGAAGTAATTCTCCGGCAATCTTATACATGTTTGGAATCATCAATAATAATCCTTGTGAAGCGGTATATGTAGTCGTTAATGCACCAGTTTTCAAAGAGCCATGAACCACACCGGCTGCCCCTGCTTCTGATTGCATTTCAACGATTTTAACAGGTTGTCCAAAGATATTTTGCTTGCCTTCTGCTGACCACTGATCAACAAGTTCAGCCATCGTTGAGCTTGGTGTAATTGGATAAATAGCGGCTAATTCAGTAAACGCATATGAAATGTATGCGGCTGCTGTATTTCCATCCATCGTCTTCATTTTTCGCATTATATAGTCATCATCCTTCTATCTAAAAGTAGAATAGTTGCACGCATATTCTTCTCTATTATAACGGAAGCCAGTCAATTTTGAAACAGTTTGTGAAAACATTTCACAAACTTATTGATTATCTACGTTTTTCTCCTTAGAATAAACAAGAATTTTGTGAAAAAAATAAAAAAGCTGAGAAGAATAATATCCCAACTTAGTATCTTCATAAATCATGATTTATTGAGCTTTCTTTTTTTATACCTCAGACCTTTTTCCGCCAGTCTTCTAATTAGCTGATAAACCCAGTTATCTTTGGGAGAAATCCAATTTCGTTTGATCTCATTTCGCTTGTCTGTATCAAAATATCTCGGCGGCTTTCCATCTAATTTATCGTGAGTATGATAGGGATCATCTCTTGGTCGTTCTCCATAGTTAAAAGATTCACCATTGGCGATGGCACTTTCAAAATAATCACTAGCTTGTGTTTGTTCTTTCCACTGACTTAGAAGCCGACCTTGTTCATCTATAATAAATTCGCTGTGATAATCTCCAGATAAAATTTTCCGATAGAAGCCACGCTTTCTGATTTTCTTTATTAACCCTTTATTCGTAAGAGTCCTGACACCTTTATTCAGATCATCAGCTGATACATCCACACCAAGATGAGCGCGATTATGATATTGAGGGTCGGCGTAAAACCAATCTTTGCCAAGAATCATTTTTATTGCTGCTTCATCGTTTTTCAAGTCGTATCTTTCTTTATATTTTTCTACATATTCGATATTACATTTATCTAATCGATTTCTAAATTGATGGATTTTTGTTTCAGTTGCGTATTTTTTCTTGAGTGCTGTTTTCGTTAATTTTTTGTCTGCTTGCGCTATAACCAATCCATTCGGAAAGGCTCGTTGTACAGACTTTGAATAACTATTAAAAAAAGGAGCGCCAGGCGGCATTTTGTTGCAGAATTTATACTCTGTTGACGCAAATTGTAAATCACCTGAATCATCCAGATATCCGCCTAAATGATCAATAACCAGTATCACTTTCGCTATATCTGAAAGCTGACTTTTTTCAAACATTTCAGTATAGATCTTAGAACCCACTAAAAATATCGATGAATGATCCATCAGTGTATTGTTATTTAAATTATTTATGTAAGTAATCAGAGCAGCTTCGTCCCAGCCATGTTGCTGAAGTTTTTCTACTTTTTCAAGGATAGTTGAAGAAAAATTTAATTCTTGCATCTCTTTTCTCCTTTGTGTTCGTTTGACTTCTACTATACCTGCTTTTTTATTAAATTTACACTTATTTGAATAAACTCGAAGTAGAAAAAGAAAGAAGTGTGTGGGACAAAAGTAAAAAGCACTTTTGTTTCACACACGAACTACGAATAAACGGTGAAAACAGAAGTAACCTCTTATTTCTCCTGGTTAAACACTTCTGTCCCATCCTCTCCTAATTTATATATTTTAAGCAGAAACTTCATAGCTTTTTCTGATTTTTTCTAAGACAACAGAAGGTTTAGCTTCTTTATTTTTATGTGCCTCTCGATGCTCTTGTAAATGCTCTGGGCGTTTCAGCCAGTTTTGAAAATCTTTTTTACTTTGCCATTTTGAAACCAACATAAATTCACAGGTATCTTTATCTTCTGAAAACCAGCATTCACTTGATAAACAACCAGAAAATCCTACCATTGAAGCTACATCTTTACTGGTTTTAGCTTCAAAAATTTCTCTGCCTTCTTTTTTTATAATAAATGCAACAGTTTGAACAATCATGAGTCCCTCTCCTTTTCTAAGTTCAATTGATAATGATTCTCACTTAGAATTATAGCATACTTCTTTATTAACTGAACAATTTAAAAAAAGTGACTGAGACCTAACTCTTTGAGTCACATCTCAGTCACGTGAAAGCTTGATAAACAGTGGAATCAGAAGCAACTCCTTCTTATTTTTCGGAGTTAAACACTTCAGTCCCATCCTCACACTTCTTAATATAATTCTAGATATTGTTCTCTTTCCCATTCAGAAACAGTTTGACGGAAAGCAGCCCATTCCATGCGTTTCGCTTCAACAAAGTTCACATAAATGTGCTCACCTAGAGCATTGATCATTACATCATCTTTACGTAATTCTTTGATAGCATTATGCAATGTTGAAGGTAAATCATGAATTTGTGCTTCTTTTCGTTCTTCTTCATTCATCACATAAATATTGCGATCAACCGCTTGTGGTGGATCAATTTCATTTTTAATTCCATCTAATCCAGCTTGTAAAAGAGTTGCCATTGTTAAGTATGGATTTGCCGACGGGTCAACCGAGCGTAATTCTAAACGAGTAGACAATCCACGCGATTCAGGAACACGAACTAATGGAGAACGATTGCGACCACTCCAAGCAACATATACTGGGGCTTCATATCCAGGTACTAAACGTTTATATGAATTAACAGTTGGGTTACAAACCGCTGTATAAGCACGAGCGTGTTTCAATAACCCACCAAGAAAATGATAAGCTGTTTGACTTAATTGCATCGGTCCATTTTCATCGTAGAAAACATTTTCATCATCTTTAAATAATGACATATTGCAGTGCATTCCTGAGCCATTGATACCATATAATGGTTTTGGCATAAATGTTGCGTGCAAGCCATGTTTTCTAGCAATTGTTTTAACGACTAATTTAAAGGTTTGGATGTTGTCACAAGCTTCGATAACATCAGCATATTTAAAGTCGATCTCATGTTGACCTGGGGCAACTTCATGATGTGATGCTTCAACTTCAAATCCAAGACTTTCTAATTCAAGAACTATATCTCTACGACAATTTTCACCAAGATCGGTTGGGGCAAAATCGAAATATCCACCTCGATCGTTTAAATCCGTTGTGATTTTACCATCTTCATCTAATTTGAATAAGAAAAATTCTGGCTCAGGCCCAAGATTGAATGAAGTAAAACCTAATGCTTCCATATCTGCCAGAGCTCGTTTTAAATTACCACGAGGATCCCCTGCAAATGGCGTTCCATCAGGATTATAAATATCACAAATCAAACGAGCAACTTTCCCGTGTGTGCTCTCCCATGGAAAAATCATCCACGTCGATACGTCTGGATATAAATACATATCACTTTCTTCAATTCTCACAAAACCTTCAATAGAAGACCCATCAAACATCATTTTATTGCTTAACACTTTGTCTAATTGGCTCACTGGAACTTCCACATTTTTGATTGTTCCCATAATGTCTGTAAACATTAATCGTAAAAATCGAACATTTTCTTCATCGGCTATTCGTTTGATATCTTCTACTGTGTTTTGTCTTTTCGTCATTGTATCCTTCACGTCCTTCATTTTTTGTGTAAAGCTAAACCGTTACAATTTTGGTCCTCTGGATTGGAATGGATTTTGTTGAGTAAGTCCACCTTGAGAAATAAGTTCATCATATAAAATCTTCCGAACATCTTCATCGGTCAGCGGTTTATTTGATTCTTGGGCATGCATTTGTTCTTCCAGCTTCATTTCATAGACACGTTTGATTCCAGCCATATTTAGACCATCAGATAAATAATCTTTAATTTCCAGTAATACATCGATATCGTTCAGTGAATACATACGCCGATTTCCTTCGCTTCTTTCTGGATGAATCAAATCTTGCTCTTCATAATAACGGATTTGACGTGCTGATAAATCAGTCAGTTTCATAACTGTACCAATTGGAAAAACTGACATCGATCGTCTCAGTTCCTTTTCTCTCATATCCACCCCCCTCTCTTATTTAAAAAGCGCAGCAGGCTGTTTAGCTCTGATAGAAAAATAGGAAAATAGGTTTGTGTATTTTTTTGCCACAGGTATATTTTATCTTTTTCTGAAGCTCTGTCCTGCATAGCTAGATATGTTAAATATAGAATATCAATACTTTTTTCTATTGTCAACGATTTATGTTAGGTTTTCTGACATAAAAAATATTTTTTCGATTTTTTAATCAAAAAAGTAACTATTCCTATCATTTTTCGTGAAATCATCTAACATCTATTATTTAAATGAAAATAGAAGAGCGAAGCAAAAGTAAAAATACTTTTGTCTCGCTCTTTAAAAACTAAATTAAACTATTTTATAACGTCTACTTACCTAACTGCTCTGAAGAATTTGCCCATCTCGAGCCATCTTTAGCAAAGCCTTTAACATGATAGACATTTTCATCTTCCTCAAAACTTTCCGATAAAAGTAATGTATGACGCGTTAATTCGCTTAGTTGTTGTCCTTGGTCCGATGGAATATCAAGCTCATAAGGAACTAATAACTCCATCATCTTTTCTCTAACGGCTTTCGTAAGTTGTTCTTTTCCTTGTGTACTTTTAGCTGAAACCATTACGTTAGGAAATAGGGTCGGAGTAAACTCGTTTTCATTGATTTGATCACTTTTATTGTAGACTGTTAAAACCGGGATCTGCTCTAAATCAAGATCATTCAATAAGTTGACAACTGTTTCTTCATGCTGTAAACGATCTTCCGCACTTGCATCGACCACATGTAATAATAAGTCCATCCTGCGGCTTTCTTCTAACGTTGATTGAAAAGCCTCAATCAACTGTGTCGGCAAATCTTGAATAAACCCTACTGTATCTGTCATTGTTACGATCATTCCCTGTGGAAGTTGCCATTTTTTTGTTAAAGGATCTAAAGTCGCGAACAATTGATCTTCTGAGTAGGTTCCAGCGGTTGTCAGTAAATTTAAAATTGTTGATTTACCCGCGTTCGTGTAGCCAATCAAACCGATTTGAAAAATGTCAGATGCTCGGCGCTTTTGTCTACTTCGTTCACGATGAGCTGTTACCTCTTTTAACTCTCTTTTAATGGCTGTTATTTTGTTTCGAATATGTCGGCGGTCAGATTCAAGCTTAGTTTCACCAGGACCTCTTGTACCGATTCCCCCACCTAAACGTGATAACTGTTTACCTTGTCCAATCAATCGAGGCAACAGATAATTCAATTGTGCCAGTTCAACTTGTAATTTACCTTCTTTTGAACGTGCCCGCATCGCGAAAATATCTAAAATCAACTGGACTCGATCAATGACTTTGACACCCACGGCCTCAACAATCAGCTGATTTTGTCTCGGTGTTAATTCATGATTAAAGATAACGATATCCGCTTCATATGCATCGACTAACTGAACTAGCTCCTCAACTTTCCCTTTACCGATCACGGTTTGACGGTCTACCCGAGGTCGTTTTTGTGTTAAAGAAAATACGACTTCACCTTGCGCTGTTTTAGTCAGATTTTTCAATTCTTTCATAGAACCTTCGAATCTAGTATAATTTTCTTCTGTTTCCACGCCTACTAAAATAACTTTTTCTGCTATCTTATTCATTTTTTATCCTTCCGAAGAAACCAGCCAGTCTTCGATTTTTTTTTCTAATTCCGAAATTGTTTCAGGAAATTGGACTAAATCCCACCAGCTGGCGTTCATGCGATTTCTAAACCACGTCAATTGTCTTTTGGCATATCTTCTTGAATTTTGCTTTACTTGTTCAGTTGCTTCATCTAACGTTTCTTTGCCAGCAAAATAGGGGAAAAACTCTTTATAACCGATTCCTTGAATTGATTGCTGTGTTTGTTGTTCATACAGTAATTCAGCTTCTTTTAACAGCCCTTGATTAACCATCATATCTACACGATTATTAATACGATCATACAATAACTTACGATCTGTTTCTAAACCAACAAGAAAATAATCATACAATTGCTTAGGTTTTTCTTTTGGTGTTAAAATACTGAAGCCTGTTTTATCAAAAACTTCTAGTGCTCGAACAACCTTTTTACGATTATTGAAATGAATACTTTCAGCTGCTTGTGCATCTTTTTCTTGCAACAATTCCCACAAGCGTTGATTGCCATGCATTTCTGCAAACTGTTCATATTTTTCACGAATCTCTGTTGATTCATCTTGAGAACCCAATTCAAAATCATAAAGCAATGCTTGAACATAAAGTCCAGTTCCACCTACAACGATCGGCACCTTTCCTTTTGCTGTAATTGAATCAATTGCCTGTCGTCCTTCTTTTTGAAAATCTGCCACAGAATATGTCTCAGATAATTCACGGCAATCTATCAAATGATGCACAATACCAGCTCGCTCTTCTTCGGTCACTTTTGCTGTGCCTATATCTAAATGTTTATAGACCTGCATCGAATCTCCACTAATTATTTCTCCATTTAACTCTTTTGCTAGTTCAATGCTTAAAGCAGTTTTCCCAACTGCTGTCGGTCCTACTATTACTAATACTTTTTTCACTCTATTATTCATCCTTTATTTTGTATCAAATCACGTATTTGCAATGCAATCTCTGGAAAATCAGTATGAATCCCAGTCAATTGATGAATAAAACAAAGCTTCATCTGTTCCTCATCATTTACAGTCCAAGGCTGAATCGATTTTGGAAAATCCGCCAAATCGGCTAAATGCTCAAGTACCCAATTAATGTTGGGATGAATGCCTTCAATGAATGTTGAGTGAAGCGCTTTTTGTTCAGCTTTTTCTGATAAATTAAATACTGAAGCGATCTTTTGATTTTTTTCTATCTCCCAAATTTTTTCTAAACTTGGAAAATAAAAACTTGAATACATATAATCAAATGGCCAACTTTGAGATTGCATAAGTTGAACAATCAATTCTTCAATACCTTCATAATGTATCTTATCTGTTTTGATTTCAATGTTCAATAGACCATGGAAATTTTCTTTTTTCAACAGCAGTACAACTTCTTCTAGAGTAGGAATTTCTTGAACCATTGGATTTTTTTCAAACCAGCTGCCGGCATCTAATTGTTTTAGCTCTGCTAAACTTAGACTGCCAACGTCTCCATGACCATTTGTAGTACGCTCGACAGTTTCATCATGAATTACAATCAGTTGATCATCATTGGATAATTGAACATCCAACTCGATTCCGTCAGAACCTACACGAACGGCTTCTTTAAATGCAGCTAAGGTATTTTCTGGATGGGTGCCTTTGCTGCCGCGGTGAGCGATTATTCTTGTCACAGTTCTCCCTCCAATCGGAATTATTGTATCATTCATAACAACTAGTATCAAACATTTATTAAGTTCTATACTTTTACACATAGATAGAACAAGGTTTGGATAAAAGCCTTTTGCCCCGAAAAAACAAGTGCCCGTCATGCAATATCAACTCGTACCTTATTATGTTACTACTTTTAGTTGCTTGTTTACCACCGTTTATCGAGACCAAAAAGGTCTGAGATATAACTTTTCCAGTTATATCTCAGACCCTGGTAGATACTGATCTAATTCTTTCGATTACTTTCCTCATCACAAATTGACAAGGAAATTTTGTTAACATCTTCTTTAGTAGATATTTCAGATTGCCACTGAACTAGCTGCAATACTGGTTGTAAGTCCATTATTCGAATACATATAGACATGAATTTTATACGTTCCTGTATTATGATTATGGTTTTTTATATCTACTGTTGCTTTATAGGTTCCATCTGATTGTTTGACTGCGTCATACCATTTTATATCTGATTGATCACCTTTACTCCATACGGGAACAGATACTCGAGTTATTCCTGATTGGCTTATTCCTGTTACTGTTACATCAAACGTACCTTTGTTGGCATTATATTTCCCTACTTCTG
>NZ_JAFLWD010000013.1:0-78310 GCF_017316105.1 Candidatus Enterococcus ikei | reverse complement strand
CAAATAAATAATGTGTGATTAGTAAAGAAAATAATGAAAGGCGGTGACTATTAGGTAATTCCCTAATAGTCACCGCCTTTCATTATTGCTATTCTAAAAAAGACAGAGTAGCGATTTGATTGCTCAAAAAATCACAAAAGGAGAGTCTACATAAAATGAAAGAAAAGCTTGTCTTAATTGGAAATGGAATGGCTGGTGTTCGTACGATCGAAGAAATTTTAGATCGAGATCCTGAACGTTACCAGATCACAATCATCGGTGAAGAAAAATACCCGAATTATAACCGGATTATGCTATCTAACGTTTTACAAAAGAAAATGACTGTTTCAGAAATCATCACGAATCCATTGGAATGGTATGAAGAAAATCAGATTGAATTGATCAATCATGATCCAGCAGTAAAAATGGATACAGAAACGAAAAAAATCATCACCCAATCAGGCACAGAAATAACTTATGATAAGTGTATTCTAGCCACTGGTTCTAGAGCCTTTATCTTACCCATTGAAGGCGCTAAATTAGAAGGTGTTGTTGGTTTTAGAACAATTGACGATACAGAAAATATGCTTGAAGCTGCACAAAAATACCAAAAAGCTGTTGTGATCGGTGGCGGTCTGCTTGGCTTAGAAGCCGCAAAAGGCTTGTTAGATCAAGGCATGGAAGTCACAGTCGTTCATTTAGAAAAATGGCTGATGGAAACCCAATTAGATGAAAAAGCAGGGAAAATGCTGCAAGCAGATTTAGAAAAACAAGGCTTAAAATTCTTAATGGAAAAAGCAACCCAAAAAATTCTTGGAGAAAGCCGTGTTACAGGTTTAGGTTTTAGTGACGGAACAACGATCGATACAGATATGGTTGTAATGTCGATCGGAATTCGTTCAGAAACAACACTAGCAAGAACAACAGCTATCGAAGTGAATCGCGGAATTATTGTCGATGATTTTATGAAAACAAATGTTTCAGATGTTTTTGCAGTAGGGGAATGTGCGGAACATAATGGGCATGTTTATGGTTTAGTTGCACCGTTATTTGAACAAGGGAAAGTTTTAGCCGATGTATTAACTGGTAAAGAAGCGAAACCTTATCAAGGCAGCACTACTTTTACTTCGTTAAAAGTATCTGGTTGTGATTTATATTCTGCAGGGAATATCAGGGAAACAGAAGGAATCAATAGCATTGAAGCCTTTGACGGCATCAATTACACGTATAAAAAGATTTTTGTTAGAGACAATCAAGTTATTGGTGTGGTGCTTTATGGAGATACAAGCGAAGGCAATCGTTATTACAATATTTTGAAAAAAAATGAAAGCATTGAGGAATACACACCAGTTTCTTTACTCCATATGGTAGGTGAAGAAGCGAGTGCTGATGTGAGTGAATGGCCAGAGGATGAAGTGATTTGTGGCTGTAATGGAATCGATAAAGGCACGATTATGACTGCAATCAATGAAAAAGAATTGACTTCAGTAGCTGACGTAACTAAACATACCAAAGCTGGCGGTTCTTGTGGAAAATGTAAATCAGTCATTGGTGATGTTTTAGCCTATGCGTTAGGTGGCGAAGTGGTATCTGCGCCTACTGGAATTTGTGGTTGTACGGATTTAACAAGAGATCAAATCGTTACTCAAATTTACGCGAAAAAACTAACCTCTTCAGAAGACGTTTACCATGAACTACATTTTGCTAATCCAGAAGGTTGTCCGAAGTGTCGTCCGGCAATCAATTTTTATTTAAATGTGGCATGGCCGAAAGAACATGAAGACGAGAAAGAATCTCGCTATGTCAATGAACGTTTATATGCCAATATCCAAAATGACGGAACGTTCTCAGTCATTCCGAGAATGCGTGGTGGAAAGACAAATCCGCAGCAATTACTTTTAATTGCTAAAGTTGCGGAAAAATATGACGTGCCAATGGTCAAAGTAACAGGGAGCCAACGAATCGGTTTATATGGTGTGAAAAAAGAAGATCTACCGAAAATCTGGGAAGAACTAGATATGAAATCAGCAGGAGCTTATGCCAAAGCTGTCCGCTCAGTCAAAACGTGTGTAGGTTCGAATTTCTGTCGTTTTGGTACACAAGATTCAATGGGACTTGGAATCAAATTAGAACAACGTTACGAGTTTATTGATACGCCGCATAAGTTCAAAATGGGTGTCTCTGCTTGTCCAAGAAGCTGTGTGGAAAGTGGCGTGAAGGATTTTGGGATCATTGGTGTAGAAAATGGTTTTCAAATTTATGTTGGTGGAAATGGCGGAACAGAAGTGAAAGAAGCTGTTTTACTGACAACAGTCGAAACAGAACAAGAAGTCATCGATATTTGTGGGGCAATGCTCCAATATTACCGTGAAACAGGAATTTATGCTGAAAGAACAGCTCCGTGGATCGAACGTATGGGCTTTGAGGTCGTGAAAGAAGTGTTATTAGATCCTGAAAAACGTCAAGAATTATTAGCAACTTTAGATGAAGCCGTGAGCGGACGTCGGGGAAATCCTTGGGATGAAGTTGTTGAAGATGACAAAACACGCCAAGAATTATACACAGTGGGGAGAGTTTAAAGATGGAAAAAATTTTTGTTGCACAATTAGATGAGTTAGCACCTAGATTAGGAAAAGAAGTCATTGTCGGAGCACAGAAAATTGCTGTTTTTCGTTTAAGTGATGATCAAGTGAAAGCAATCGAGAATGTTTGTCCGCATAAACAAGGCCCATTAGCTGAAGGAACGGTGTCAGGGGAGTATGTTTTTTGTCCGCTGCATGATTATAAGATCAATCTAAATGATGGACAAGTTCAAGAGCCAGACGAAGGTTGCGTTCGTGCGTATGAGACGATTGTTGAAGATGATCGTGTCTATGTCATGGTGTAACTATGGGTAAAGTCTATTTTGTCGGCGCTGGTTCTGGCGATCCAGAACTGCTAACATTAAAAGGAAAAAGAGTACTAGAATCAGCTGATGTGATTATTTACGATCGGCTGGTTCACCCGGTTTTGCTTTATCTTGCGAAAGATTCAGCGCGTTTTATTTATAGTGGGAAGTATCCAAAAAATCATGTGCTGAAACAAAAAAATATTAATCAATTGCTTTTGGAAGAAGGGCTAAAACAACAAATCGTTGTTCGATTAAAAGGCGGGGATCCTGGTATTTTTGGTCGTGTGGGTGAAGAAATTGCCACGCTTCAAAGTGAAGGGATCAGCTATGAGATTGTTCCAGGAGTTACAGCAGCTTCCGCAGCTAGTAGCTATAGCGGCATTCCTTTAACTCATCGTGAACATAGCAGTAAAGTAACGTTGGCAACTGCTCATCGTCAAGCGGGTGAATCAATTGATTTTAAAGGGCTAACAGAAAACGGTACGATGTGTTTGTATATGGGAGTAGAACGAGCGGTAAGTACGCAGCAGAAGCTTTTGGAACAAGGTGTTTCACCACAATTACCAGCGGCAATCATTGAATGGGGCAGTCTAGGCCGTCAACAGACGGTTACTGCTACGATTCAAACTATGGTAGAAGCAATCGAAGCACACCAGCTTCAAAATCCATCTCTAATTATTTTAGGAGATGTCGTTTCCTGTCGCAAGGGTGCTGATTGGTTTGAGCAATTGCCGTTGTTTGGACGTAAAATTTTGTTGATTAATACAGAAAAAATTGATTTTGAAACGGTTCTTTCTTACACCCAACAAGGAGCCGATGTGTATGCGATTCAAGTTGGGGAAACTCGTGATCGACGTTTTGATGAGGTTCATCAGCGGTATCTAAGTGATCATTATTTTGAGGAAGTTGTTTATTTGAATCAAGAATTGGCGACGATGTATAACAAACAATGGGATATTTTGACTAAGCGAATTATCTAGCTTCATGGGCTAGTCTCTCGAGAAAAAGATAAAAATGGAATGTGACAAAAAGCGTCACAGTCAATTTTTCCTATTTTCTTGTCGAACCTAAACGAGCCCATTCAGCTTTTAAATCTATCTAGCTTCGTGGGCTAATCCTTCGGAAAAAAGATAAATTATGAATAAGGCAAAGAACGCCTCGGTCATAATTTCCTATTTTTCTGTCAAGATTGAACGAGCCCATTCAGCTTTTAAATCTATCTAGCTTCGTGGGCTAATCCTTCGGAAAAAAGATAAATTATGAATAAGGCAAAGAACGCCTCAGTCATAATTTCCTATTTTTCTGTCAGGATTTAACGAGCCCACTGCGCTTTTAAATTAAAGGAGGTAAAATATGAACTCACTTCAACCACCAGAAATAGTTGATGTTACAATTGAAAAAGGAATACAAAAAGCTCGTGCTAGTTTTTTGACGTTAGCAGTGTTAGGATTTTTAGCAGGTGTTTTTATAGCAGTCGCAGGTATTGCGATGATTCGGGCGATGGGTACAATGCCAAAAGAGTGGGGGACGTTAGTCAATGTAATTGGTGCGGCTGTTTTTCCGTTTGGCTTGATTTGTTTATTGCTTGCTGGCGGAGAATTGGTTACAGGGAATATGATGGTTGTTTCAATGGCGCTATTTGCTCGGAAAATCAGTGGCAAAAAGTGGGTAAGGAATATTGTGATCGTGACCATTTTTAATTTGATCGGTTCGTTGTTCGTCGCGTATTTCTTTGGTTATTTGAGTGGGGCATTGCAAGGTGATTTTGCAGAGCGGGCGATTCAAGTTTCTCTTGGTCGGACTAAAGATACTTTTTTACAAGGCTTTCTTTCAGGTATTGCATGTAACTTTTTAGTCAGTACAGCCGTTTATTTGAATTTTGCAGCGAAAGATTTTATTGGTAAAATCGTTGGAATTTTCTTGCCGATCATGGGCTTTGTGATTTGTGGTTTCCAACATGTGGTAGCGAATATGTTTTTAATTCCGATGGGGATTCTTTTAGGCGGAAATACGTGGGCTGCTTTTGGGCAAAATATGGTCAGTGTGTATTTAGGTAATATCATTGGCGGCGGATTTTTTGTCGCTGGACTTTACTTTTTAGCGTATAAAGTAGGTACAGGGCAGTTGTCAAAAAAATAAAATCTAGTATGATTAAAAGATAAGAAAAGATAAAGGAAGTAAGCAAAATGAAAACCGTCCGTGTCGGCACCAGAAATAGTCCCTTAGCGATGAAACAAACAATGATCGTTTTAGATTTACTGAAAGAAGTTTATGGAGATTTTCCAGTGGAGATCGTTCCAATGACCACCAAAGGGGATCAAATGCTTTCTGTCAGTTTATCTAAAATTGGTGGAAAGGGCTTATTTATCAATGAAGTAGAGCAGGCTTTATTAGCAGGGGAAATTGATTTTGCGGTACATAGCTTAAAAGATATGCCGGCTAAAGTGGCAGATGGGCTGACATTGGCAGCGATTCCTGAAAGAAGCGCTCCTTTCGATTGTTTGATTTTTCGAGAAGTGGGGTCTTTGGCTGAATTGCCGCTTGGAGCTAAAATTGGAACAAGTAGCTTGCGGCGAGAATTTCAAATGAAGCATTTACGAAATGATATTCAAGTTGAATCGATTCGTGGCAATGTGGGCACGCGTTTGAAACGGATGGAAGAACAACAGCTAGACGGAATTGTTTTAGCTACTGCAGGGTTGAAACGTTTAGATTGGTTTGGCGCTCCGACATATCCATATACTATTTTGACCAGTGAGCAGTGTATACCAGCAGTTGGCCAAGGCGCTTTAGCGGTAGAATGTCGGAGCGAAGATCATGAGATGACGGATTTTTTAAAAGTGATCAATGATCCGCTTACTCGAAAATTAGTTATGGAAGAACGGGATTTCTTAGCGATGCTGAATGGTAATTGTGATATTCCAATTGGTGCCTTTGCCCTTCAAGAGGGAGATGAGTATCGATTTTCGGGGTTCTTAGGAGATAAAGAGCTAAAACAATCCTTCACCGAAACGGTTGTAGTTCAAGAATTAGCAGGTGTTGGCAGACAAGTTGCAGAAAACTTATTGAATGCGATGAATAGGGAATCGTCATGAAAAAAATTCTTTTAACGCGTTTGCTTGAAGATAATCAAGAAGATCGTTTATTCTTTCAGAAACAAGGATTTGCAACACTTGAAATTCCTTTGCTGACATTGACGATGCAAAAGTCAGATGGAACTTTTGAAGAAATGTTAAAAAAAAGTGAGTGGGTCTTTTTTACAAGTCAACACGCAGCTAAATTCTTTTTTCAGCAACAACCTGCAGTAAACGTAGATTTACAAGCGAAAAAATTTGCAGTTATTGGTGCAAAAACGGCTCAGGTCCTTTTAGACAATCATGTGAAGATTGACTTTCAAGCACCTGTTTCAACGAAGCAGAAATTGTTTGAAGCATGGTCAGTTTGTTTTACGAGACCAACGACTATTTTTTATCCCAAAAGTAACTTAGCTGATAATGTTGGGGAAGCCGAGTTAAAAGAGCAAGGGCATGACTTGTTTACGCCAATTCTTTATAATAATTTCTTTTCAGATGAGAATCGGCAGCGATTAAAGACGTGTTTAGTAACTGAAAAAATAACTGCTGTGTATCTGGCAAGTCCATCTTTATGGCAACGTTTTTTATCTGTGTTTAGTGAGACGGGTTTAACAAATATGCCAAAGCTGTATTGTCTCGGTCAAACGACACAACAAGCAATTATCAAAGATGGTTATGAGGTTGTTATAAAAAACACACATAGTTGAAAGGATGGATATTTCCCTTTTAGCTATGTGTGTTTTTAGAATGAACAAACCAGTTGACTAGAGAAATAAAACCAGTACAATGAATAGTTCAGAGTTAGTTAATGAAGGGAGCGTTTTAAATGAGTAGAGAAGTTATTTTATACATTGCAGCGAGTCTTGATGGGTATATCGCAGAGCCGGATGGCAGTATTGATTTTTTAGGTGGTGGGATTGAATTAGTTGAAGAAGATACTAGTTACCAAGAATTAATGGAAAAAATCGATACAGTCGTGATGGGACGCACAACGTATGATCAAGTAGTCAATGAATTGTCACCGGAACAATATCCTTATGAAGAGCAAACCTCATACATCATTACGAGTCATCCAGATGCAAGTACTGAGAAACTCATTTTTACCAGTCAAAATCCAGCAGAGCTGATTCAAGAATTAAAAGAGCAAGAAGGACAAGCCATTTGGGTTGTCGGCGGTGGTAGTATCATTGCACCTTTAGTCGAAGCTAATTTGATCGATACGTATATTCTTACGACCATTCCAACTATTTTAGGAAATGGAATTCCTTTGTTCAATAAATTGGCTGGACCAGTGAATTTAAAAGTAGATCAAGTGTATGTAAAAAATAATATGGTTTATACAACATATTCAAACAAATAAGTCAAAAGATAGCTGACTGGTAAAAAGCAGGGAACTAGTTCTCTTTGACAAACGAAAAGAAAAGAGCTATTATAAACGTATCGACTACATATGTAGTTTTAATGTTATTCAAATAATACTGCTAAAGGAGACTTTCGTATGTCTGACAAAAAAAAAGCACTTAACATCACTGATGCAGAATGGGAAGTTATGCGTGTTGCCTGGGCAACGAATGAAACAACCAGTAAAGAAGTAACCGCGATCCTTAATGAAAAGACAGAGTGGAAAAGTACGACTGTTAAGACCTTACTAAGCCGCTTAGTTGAAAAAGGGATGTTGGGAACTCAGCGTAATGGGAATAAATTTACCTATTTTCCTTTAGTCGAAGAACGGAAAAGTATTGATGTTCTTTCAGAAGAAATGCTCTCTAAGATCTGCAGTAAAAAAGTCGGCAAGGTTCTTGAATCAATGATCAATGACAGCACATTGAGTTTTGATGATATCGACGAGTTGAGTGCATTGCTGGAAGAAAAACGAAAAACGGCTGTGACTGTTGTTCCTTGTAATTGCATACCTGGACAATGCCAATGTCACTTAGTTCAACAATAAAAAAAATTAAGGAGTGTTTATTAATGGAAAAAACAGTAACGATTAATGGAATGAAATGCGATGGTTGTGTCAATATCGTCAAGGAAAATTTTGAAGCGATCGACGGTGTACAAGCAGCAACTGTAGATTTAGAAAAAAAATCTGCTTCTATCGTTAGTGACAAAGAGATTTCAAATGATGAGTTACAAAAATCATTAGCTGAAACAAAATTTACAGTCGCATAACTATAGAATTCAACTTACTAAGAAAAAGTAAAAAACATACTAAGATTAGAAAATAATCTTAGTATGTTTTTTAGTTATCTAAAGAAAGGTGCTTTTGGTTCTTCTACTTTACGAATGACCATTAGGTAATTCATGAGTAATACACCATTACGATAGTTGATTTTTTGTTCCAATAACTCGAAACCAAGTGATTCAAAAAAAGGTTTAGCTGTGATTGAAGAATACACAGTGATTTGTTTTGCTCCAGATTTAAAAGCATAGTCGATCAAATTTGTAGCAAGCATTTTCCCGACGCCATAGCCAATCCATTCTTTGTCTACATATAGATAATCAAGTTCTCCTGAATCAGAAATATTACCGAATCCCAAGATTTTATCTCTATTTTGAGCAACAATTGTATGAGTAGATGACAATGTAGCATGCCACTTTTCATAATCAGGTGTTAGCTGTACCCATTGTTCAATTTGCTGTGGTGTGTAGTCTTTTTTATTGATTGCTTGAACAGTATTGTTAAATAAAGCAATTATGGTTTCTAAATCAGATTTTTGATAGTTTCTTATGTTGAATACAGTCATTATTTGTTCACCCCTATTCATTAAGCTTAGTTTAATCACATAAAAGAGATATGTCAAAGTATAATTCACTAAATCAAGCATTTCAAGTAAAAAAGTTTATCACAGCTGACATTACGTGATAGGATGAACCAAAAAATGACTCAGCAAGGAAAATTGATCATACTTTTCCTTGCTGAGTTTTACTTTTTAATCGTTTCTTGAATCGTTTGATAATATTGTTTTGTTCGGTCGTTGTTTTTATTTGTATAATAGTATAGCTTATCTTTGGTTTTTATTTCTAAAATTGGTTTTTTATTCGTTAAAACAAGTAAATAAGCAGGTTTAGCATCGATCTGAAATTCTCCAGTTAAATAATTTTCTGTTGCTGTTCCATAAATACGGAGTCTATCTTTAGGCAGGCTGTTGATCAGCTCGACCGATTCAATATCATTCCAATCGATTTGTCTACTTTGACTTAAGGGTGCTGACAGTTTGATACCATTGCGAGTTGTGGTCAATTCAAATGGATTAGCTGAAAAATCGCTGATCAGCATTGGGATACTTGCGGCAACTAAAGCAATCAAAACAAAAACACCAATCACTCCCATAGCAATTTTTCCGCCAGGTCTGCCTAGATTTGTAGAAATATTCATTCCCACACGATCAGGAACCATAATTCTTTTATCCTTGGGATTCATATAAATGCCATATTTCCAATATTGATCTTCATCGCTATAACGATACTCCTTAGCTTGTGCAATCAACTGATCCTGTTTTTTTCGGGATGAGAATAAATAATAGAAAGTAAAAATGACAAATGCAATAATAAACACAGCATAACCAACGGATAATAGTATCAGTTGTTCATAAGGAATACTGATCGAAAGAGCTGGCATAAAAGCTAAAAAACTCATGACCAATGCTGAGACAGCCATTAGAACAGACCAATGATGCCGCATTTGATCATTGACTTTTTCATTGATTGTTTCATCACTTGTAAGTGGCTTAACTGGAAAACGTGCAATAAAATAATAAAAAAGTAAAAACATGCCGGTCACAAGAAAAGAAATCAAGTAAATAATCCAAGTCCCATTAGAAAAACCAAGTGTTTTAAAAGAATAAATACAGCCTGAAAGAGTAATCAAAATACTTGGAAAAAACCACCAAATAGCAATCAATTTACGGTTTTTATTTGCCACTAACTTTGTATCAACTAAAATCGGACTTGTTGGTAAAATCCAATTGTTTTGGACTTTTACAGTAGTCATTTTACGTATATAAACAATCTGTAAGTAAAAAGAAGTCCCAATAAACCCAAACATCATCACTAGAAAATAGAGCAATGTCAAAGAATCATAAGGTATAACAATGATGGGAAGAGCTGCGATAGAGAAAATCAGCGCACCTTGCAACAATCTTTTTTTGTAGGTTTTACTAACTGTCAGAACTTGATCGTCTTGAAGTTTATCTTTAGGTAAAGTTGTTTCTAAAACAATATTTTTATGTGGATTTGCAATTATTCTTCCTGTAAATGCCATTAAAAAGTTGACCCCAACAAGTAATAAATATAGAAAAAAATTCATTTTTAATACACCTTCTATTGTTCAAATTTTTGATAAATCAGTTTGATTTGTTCTTGTATCTCATTTTCTGAAAATTGATGAATATAGGCTTCTGCTAACAATAATTCTAATGTTTCTGAAAAGTATGTTTGAAAATAGGGATCTGTTTTCTGCTTTTGAGCTATTTTGGTTCCATTACGGCGATCTGTCAAAATATAGCCATCATTTTTCAATAAAGTATACGCTTTTGATACGGTCATCATATTGACTCCGATTTCATCTGCCATTTGCCGAACAGAAGGAAGACTTTCGCCTGCCTGAAGCTCATTTTTAGCGATTCCTAGGATGAGTTGATTGCAAATCTGTTGATAAATCGGTACGTCACTCTGAGAATCAATCTCTAATAACATAGGTTCACCTCTTTTCTCTTTGTATTATATATAATAATACAAGCAATACATAAAAGCAAGTTTATCTTATCAAAGACTTGAGAGATTGAAAATTCAGGCATATAATAGAAAAGAAATGTTATGCGTGAAAGGATGAATTCAATATGTCAGTAATCGAACCAACAGCTACAAAAAAATTCCATGATACATTTATGGAAAATAATAAGCAAAACGCGGTACAACGCGGTGTTGTTAAAAACGGAATCACAGCTTCTGCGCAAAATCAGAGTGCTGAAGTCAATAATGTACCCGTATTTTCAGTAGATCTTGCGACTGGAAAAGTAGCAAATCAAAAGCAAAGCGGTCGTTGCTGGATGTTTGCGGCTTTAAATACCTTTAGACACAAAATGATCAACAGCTTCAATCTAAAAGATTTTGAACTTTCTCAAAACTATACATTTTTCTGGGATAAATATGAAAAATCAAATTATTTCTATGAAAATATTATTGCGACAGCGGATCAAGAATTAGACAGCCGCAAAGTGGCTTTCTTATTAGCAACACCTCAACAAGATGGTGGACAATGGGATATGATCGTATCTCTTTTCCAAAAATATGGCGTGGTACCAAAAACAGCGATGCCAGAAAGCAGCAACAGCTCAAACTCTCGTGATTTAAATAATTACTTAAATAAAAAACTAAGAAAAGATGCAACGATTTTGCGTGAATTGATCCTTAGTGGAAAAACACCTGCAGAAGTTCAAGCGGCTAAAGAAGAAATGCTAGGAGAAGTCTATAACTTTTTAGCGATTTCATTAGGTACACCGCCGGATACCTTTGACTTTGAGTATCGCGATGAGGAAAAAAATTATCATTTGGATCAACATTTGACACCGCAATCATTTTATGAAAAATATGTTGGTGTGAATCTTGATGAGTATGTAAGTGTAATCAACGCACCAACAGCAGATAAACCTTACAATCAAACCTATACTGTCGAAATGTTAGGAAATGTTGTAGGCGGCAAAGAAGTAAAATATATTAATGTAGATATGAGTACATTTAAAAAATTAGCAGTAGCTCAATTAGAACAAGGAGAATCTGTTTGGTTTGGCTGTGATGTAGGTCAATCTTCTACAAGAGACAGTGGAATTATGTCGTTAGATGCCTATGATATGAATGATTTATTCGATATTGATTTCACTATGACCAAAGCTGAACGCCTAGATTTTGGTGAAAGTTTGATGACACATGCGATGGTTTTAACGGGTGTGGATCTGATCGATGGGACTTCAACAAAATGGAAAGTAGAAAATAGCTGGGGCGAAAAAGTCGGAGACAAAGGATTTTTTGTGATGAGTGATGCTTGGATGGATGAGTATACATATCAAATCGTTGTTCGTAAAGAATTATTGTCACCAGAATTGCAAGAAGTCTGGAAACAAAAACCAACTGTTTTAGCACCTTGGGACCCAATGGGCGCTTTAGCTTAAAAAAAGTACGTCAGTTTACTAACTTAATAAGATATTTTTCCCACCATTTAAAAGGTGGGTTTTTTTTATTACCAAAAGTATATGGATATTTTCAAAAAGATTTTGGTGTGTTATAATTTGTTTAAGCAAAAGAAAGACGCTGACATTACTACCGCCTAAAGTAAGTAATATCAACGTTAACCGATTCACTAAGAATCTTTTTTTGATAACGTAAGTGTATCATATGTTGATTAGATTTACAAAATCATGAGGCGTAAATTTTCGGAATTATCTGATCAGATTATAGTTTATTTTAAGATAAAATATTTTTAATAAGAATAGTGAGAATTGTTATCACTAAAATGATTGAATTTTGAGACATTTAGGCTGATGATAATAAAAAAATGAAATAAAACATCAAATAAATAAATTATTAAATTTTTTTTAATAAAAAATTACGCTGTCTATTGCCAAATCATTTTTTGTAGAGTAAAATGAGGGACAGTTTCAATAAAATTAAATCAAATAACTTTTAATAAGCAGCGCCGGCTGTTCATTAGTCAAAAGTGTGGATCCACAATTCTTAGGCCATAGATAGAATTGTTGATTGGCACTTTTTTTATTTGTTTTAATGAATCGCTGTTTAAGTTATAAACTAGGAGGTTTTTTAGATGAACAAGGATTGGATAAAATTAATGATTGGTGCGTTTTTTGAAGTATTATGGGTCATTGGAATGAAGCATAGTACAACTTGGTGGGAGATTTTACTTACCGTTGTATTCATTTTTATTAGCTTTTATGCTTTGATCAAGGCAGGAGAAACACTACCTGTCGGAACAGCTTATGCGGTATTTGTTGGTTTAGGTACAGCTGGTACAGTGATTACAGGAATTTTGTTTTTTGGTGAGGAATTCAAGATTTCAAAAATTTTATTAATCGTTGTATTACTGATCGGTGTGATGGGATTAAAATTTGTTACTGGTGAGAAAGGAGAGAAACAAAAATGAGTTGGTTATTTTTGATTATTGCAGGAATTTTTGAAATGCTAGGTGTTGGATCGATCAATCGTTTTAATGCAAACAAAGATAAAAAATCTTTATTCTTGTTGTTTCTGACCTTTGGCAGTAGTTTTATTTTTCTTTATTTAGCAATGAAGGTTCTGCCGATGGGCATGTCTTATGCTATCTGGACTGGGATTGGTGCAGCTGGCGGAGCAATTTTAGGAATGATTTTTTATGGAGAATCTAAGGATTGGCGCAGAGTTGTTTTTATTGGTGTTATTTTAGCATCAGTAATTGGATTAAAGCTGATCGGCTAGGTCATTAAATAATTTATGAAGCTGAGACAAAAAGTGTTTAGCTCAAAGAAATGAAGTAGGAACTACTTCTGATTCCTCGTACATAGGGTTAGGCCAAGTGAAAACCACAGTTGGCCTAAGTCCTATTTTTTATGTACATCTAGTTTAATAGATACTTGATGATACAAGTTTGTATCAAGAATAATTTATTCTTAGTTTTTTCAGTGTGTAATTATGTGTGTGTGGTTTAGTTCAGATTTCTGAGTAGATTTTGTTTCCTAATGTGATTGTAAACAGTTGGGACAGATACGTTACATTTCTTCGCAATTTCCGGTACAGACAAATCTGAATTCATATAAAGATTCATCGCCTTATTTACCTCTTTTGTTCGTGGCGGTCGGCCCAGTTTTTTGCCATTTTCTCTTGCTGCTTCAAGGCCTGCTAACACTCTTTCTCGAATCAATTCTGCTTCCATTTCCGCAAAGGCCCCCATCACTGTAAAAAAGAATCGTCCCATAGGTGTTGTTGTATCTATATTATTTTGGATACTAACAAAATGAATATTTCTTCGATCAAATTCTTCCAATAAGCTGAGTAGTTGCTTTGTTCCTCTCGATAGTCGATCAAGCTTAAAAATTACCAGTGTATCTCCTGGTTTTAAACGAGCAAGTACTTTGTTAAGTTCATTTCTAGATGTCTTTCTGCCACTTTCACGCTCCTTATAAATATAATCCACGCCATATCTTTCAAGCGCTTTTTGCTGAGAATCAAATTTTTGTTGATGCGTGCTGACACGCATATAGCCGATAACTGCCATTGATGAACACCCCTGACTTATTAATAGTGGTAAGACAAATTTTTTTATTATGAGGTTGGGACAGAAGTGTTTAATCCCGAGAAATAAGAAGGAATTCACGAAAATTGTTCTTCAAATTTTTGTGAATTTCAGCTTATTTCCGAAGCCTTCAAATCTTAGTGCTTTAGCACTTAGAATTTGATGTGATCGAAGCGTAGCGTAGTGATTGCTTCTGCTCCCACTGTTTATCCGGATTCCATGTGAGTGGGATATGACTCGAAGAGTTATGTCCCACTCACGTCGATCAAAACATTGTAATCACCGCCTTTAAATTTAATATAACAAAGTTTTTTTTATACTATTGACTTTCTGTATTCTCTATAATAAACTAATGATTTTTATAGAGCTGAGACAGCTTTATTTTTTTAGAAATAAACAATTTTAAAATACGCTATGAAAGGATTTGTCCGTTCAAGTGTATTTTTTTTTCGTTTTAGTTGATTTTCTCAATATCATTAGTTTTTTGGAAGTGTTGTTTTTTTAATCGTACTCTATGGTGACAAGAGTTTAATAATACAAAGTGAGGGTTTGGAGCAAATGGTGGAAGAGCGAAAGAAGAAGCGACGACCAAATAAAAAAATAGCACAATCATCAGCCAGCAAGCCAAAACATAATAAAAAAGAATTGAATCATCAAAACATAACCGTCAAAAAAGAAGAGAAGAGACCTGATGCTAAAAATAGGAAGAGGAAGAAAAAAACTGTTTCACAAAAAAGAAAAATCGCTAGTACCCAAAAGGTTAGAAATCCTCTCTATGCGTTCCTATTCAATGTGCTCTTTTATAGTTTGATTTTGTTTATGATTGTTGGATCGATTATTTTTGCAACCACTAAGAATGCAGATAAAAGTATTTTAGGTTATCGATTCTTTGGTGTGTTGACTGATTCGATGGTACCAAGAGATCCCAAAAACCAAAAGGGAGGCTTTCATTCAGGCGATGTCATTATAGTCAAAAATATTGCTGGAAATGAAGCAAACGTAGGAGACATCATCACTTTTCGACCAAGTATTAAAAGCCAGGCCTTTTTGACTCACAGAGTGAAAGAAAAATTAGATCAATTAGGCGATGTCAAAGGCACCTATTATATCACCCAAGGAGATGCAAACTTAGCCGAAGACGTTCCTATCAGTGAAAATCAAGTAGTTGGCAAGAAAATTCTAGTGGTTCCCAAGATAGGCGCATTTCTAAATTTTATACGTGAGAATCTATTAGTTTCAAGCATCTTCTTGATTTCGGTATTCGGATTTATCACGGTGGTTAGGTATTACATTTTAAACAAATAAAAGATATTTACTTTTTAACTGAAGCGGAAGAAATTCTATCGTTACCGTTGAAAGGTTGATAATAAAAAAATTAGGAGGAAACTGAAAAATGAAGAAAAAGAAAAAAATAGTTGCTTTAGCGAGTGGGTTTGCACTTATTGCGGTCATGGCAGCTACATTTGCCTGGTTTACCAGTGAAGATCAAAAAAAGAACCACTTTGAAGGTCGAATGACAACAGGGAAGGATATCGAAGTGGTGGAAACGTTTGATCCGCCCAAAGATTGGGAACCAGGTTCAGAAGTAAATAAAGATGTGGCTATTGTCAATATGGGTGAATACAGAACACTAGTCCGTGTCTCATTAAGCGAGTCATTAAAACGTTTGAAAGACTATACTGCAAAACTAACGACGGGTGCTGAACTTGAAAAGAAAACAAGCACAGAGGTTTATCTATTAACAGGAAAAGAGGCACCAACAGGTTTTACAGACGCTACGTTTGATGGAGCAGCTCCTAAAATCACTGTAAAAGAAGGGGATTTTGCTGGAGATTATACCTTGAAAGTAAAAGAAAAATCAGAAAAAGTTGGCGATCAAACACTCTATTCATATCGTTATGCTTTTGAAAAAGGCGGAGTTCTTTATTACGCCAGCGGTATTGATGGATTCAACAGAAATGATAAAAATCAAATTACTGTAAAATCAGGAACACCGGCACTTAGCTATGTAGCACTTGATTACCAAACTCCAGATGAAAAAGAATGGACAAAAGCACCAATTTATACGCCGACATTTACTAAAGATGGAGAGTTGATTTGGAATGTACCGGCAGCGACAGGAGAAAAAAATATTCAAATTTCATTTAACAATATTACAACAGATCCTAAAATTGCGAATAAATGGTATTTTAATGCTGCTGATGGGTATTTTTACTATACAAGTGTTTTAGAACCAGGTGCTAATTCAACGCAAATGATGGATGCTGTTAAATTACTAGGAACAGCAGGAAATGAATATAGTAAATTAAGCTATGATTTAACCGTAACAGGCCAAGGTATTGCAGCTTATAAAGATGCTGTAAACGAATGGTTGCCAAGTGGTAACAATGATGCATTAGCAAATGCATTGAAGGATTTAGTCCCTGCTAAATAATAGGAAGCAACGGTCTATTAAGGAGGAAGAAGAATGAGCAAGCGGATAGTGATAGGAATAGTTCTATTGATTTGTCTATCAATTATGCCTGATTTTGCTGAAGCAAAAGCTTATTCTGATCTTCCTTCTGGAATAGTCGTAGGTGATGATCAAGGAATTAAAATCGATAATGATGGACAATACCTAGTGGATATTCGAGACGTTGCTCCGGGAAAAAAATGGTCCACTAAAATAACGATCATTAATATGGAAAAAGATAGTCCCTATCGTTTGACAATGAGTGTAAGTAAACCAACCCTTGTTAAAGGCAGTTTGGATCTTTCAAAAGCCATTCAACTGACATTGATCTACGAAGAAAAAGAAATTTATAAAGGGCCGTTATCTGGAATAAATGAAACAATGAATTTACAGGATAAATTAACCCCTTTAGAGTTAGGGCTATTCAGAAGTGGCGATACTAAAATGTTAGAAGCAAATTTTGAGTTAGATGGAAAAAAATACACAAACAAAGATTTCTCTCAAAAAAATATTGTGGAAATGATTTGGAAATTCAAAGCAGTAAAAACTACTTTGCCCGATACTGGAGAACCAGAAAAGCCTAATCACTCGTTTGTCGATAAGATAATAGATAAATTTAGATTGCCGAATACTGGTGAAGATTGGCGCAATGCACTTCTCTTTTCATGCATAGGACTATTCTTGATTTTAATCATCCTATTGATCATCAAGCATAAAAAATCAGAAAGCAACAAATCAAAAAAGAAGAAAAAATAAAGCTATACATTAGTTTTTCTTAGAGCAATCAAATGATGGGAGGCGACATAGCATGAAAAAAAAGAAACGAAACGTTTCCCAAAAAAATCGGAAACGAAAAAAAGTAAAAGTAATCAACAAATTTATTGTCGCAATAAGTGCATTTCTCTTCTCAGGTTTGATGGTTCTAAGAAGTACATATGCATGGTTTGTATCAGAAAGTAATGAAACAAACCATTTTGTTGGTTCAAGACTATCTGCAGAAATTATGGAAGAATTTGAACCAGTAACACAGTGGCAGCCTGGAACAAAGGCTATAAAAATTATCAAAGTCAAAAATACAGGGAATATCTCTGCATTTGTTCGAATCAGTCTGTATGAGTACCTACTAACATTTAAAGTAGATACAACAGATCAAACAGGGAATGGAAACTTAGCAACATCACCAACTGAAATTCATCCAATCGTTGACCAAACAAAGACAGAGACTTGGCAAGCAGCTGTAACAGCTGGTGGAACATACTTAAATGAAGGACACTATTTTATTGCTAACAAGGCTATTGTCCCAAATCATCTGACTGGACTAGAAATGTATAAATTTAAAGATGGCAATAGAGAAAAAACAGATTTACGCTGGTTTCAGCCAATTTTTCCAGAAAATGTTTACGATTCAGTACCTTCAAAAGAAACCAAAAACTATTGGTTGTACCAAGATGGCTATTTTTACTATTCTGAATTATTATCCCCAGGAGAATTAAGTCAGTCAGTAGTGACAAATGTGACATTGAGCGATGGTGCACCTAATAAATTTAAAGGAGCTCTCTATCAATTAAATCCGTCGATGGATGCTCATGATGCCACCGCAGCACTTGTAAGCACTTGGAACCTTGGAGATTCCAGCAATGTCTACAACATGTATCATGATCGGCTAAGTGAATAGAAAAAGGAGCGATAAATTTTGAAGAAAAAAAAGAAGACACCTCTATCAATAAAACAGCTCACTCTTTTTGTCACAGCTGTAGTCATTCTAATCTGTTTTTCTTTTGGTTTATATCAAACATATGCGGCGATGACAGATAGCGATCAAAAACAAAATGAGTTTAGAATCAGTAATTTTCAAACCTCAGTTGAAGAGGAATTTGACCCGCCTAGTATCTTTGAACCAGAGAAAGAGTATTTGAAAAAAGTTACAGTCAAAAATACAGGAGAACAAGATAGTTTCATTCGAGTTTTAGCATTACCTATTATTACCAAAAAACAAGCGAACGGGTCAATAACATTGTTGCCAGCAACAACCGAAGGTACAAATCCTGTTTTAACGATTGATTACAATTTGATAGATTGGTTTGAGGGACAAGATGGTTATTTTTATTATAAAAAGAAGCTTGCAAAAGGAGTAAGTACGACTCTTTTATTTACAAAAGTGAAAATGAATCAAGCGAATATCACTGAAGGCTATATAGATGCAACCTTATCATTTGAAATCAAAGCCGAAGGGATTAGTGCAACAAAATTTGCTTATCGGGATGCTTGGTGGAATGGACAAATACCAATAGATCCACCACTTATAGAAATTGATAACACATTAAAAAATCAGACAATCAATTGAGTGATCAAATAACGGAGAGGAAAGTAGGTGACATAGTGCGAAAAAAACAAAAAAGACAAGTATATTTTTTGAAATGGCTCATCTTTCTTTGCTGTTTGTTCAGCTCAGGTTACCTTGCTCAATCTCTATTACTTGATACAAATGCACCGATTAAAGCAGCAAAGAAAACAGATATTCAGCCTGGACAAGTAAAATTAAATAAAACAGCAAAACCCGTACCTGGTATGGTTAATCAATGGGATATCACCTTGCGAATCGAAGGGCGCAACCAGTTTCCACCACCGCCATCCGATATTATTTTAGTTATTGATACATCAGGAAGCATGAATCAAAACAATCGGATGCCTAAAGCAAAATCAGCAGCGGAAAAGTTTATAAATACGATTTTACGTGAAGGCTACAACAATCGAATTGCGCTCGTCACCTATAGCAATGAAGTGACAAATTTCAACTTTAACGATTCTGGTTGGAGTGGTAAATTTGTTGATTCTAAGCACAAAGGATTATTGATTGATGCAATACGTGGCTTAAAAGCTGAGGGAGGAACATTTACTCAAGCGGCAATTAAATCAGCTGCTGATACTATAAAAAGTGCAACTGGAAAAAATAGAAGTATTGTCTTGATTTCTGATGGTGTGCCAACATTTAGCTATGTTCCAGCCTCACCTTACAATCAATTTGAATATATGGAAAAATATCCTCACAGTGTTGACGAATATACCTATTATGAAACGACTAAAAACATTCCTGAGTTTGATTACACGAAGCCCTACGGAAGAGGGGCTGATGGACAATATCGCTATAACGCAAGCTCTCCGCCCTATGGACCAGCACCTTCTGGTTCAAAAATACGAATGGCTGCAAACCATGCAAATAGTGCAATAGCAGAAGCTACGATTAGAAAGAAAGAGCTAAGAGAAACAGATAAAACACCGTTGATCACAACGTTTTATACAATCGGTGTGGATCTAGATTTAGAAGCAAATACTGAAGATGATAGCGTCGCAGTCGGTAACCAAACATTAAAAGAAATTGCTTCTTCTGAAGATAAATGTTTTTCAGCAACCTCAGACAATTTAGAAGATATTCTGAAAGGAATCGCAGGGGAACTTGTTGGTGCTATTAAAACTGCTTCAGTTACGGATCCTATGGGGACAGGGTTTACTATAAACGGAGTGGTAACCGTAACTCAAGGAAGTTCTAAACTTAAGGAGGTTGGAAGTAAAACTTCAATTAACTGGAATGTAGGTGCACTAAAAACACCAGTTTCTACTGATCCTGACGAAGATGTAATGTATGCGGAAATGACGTACCGAGTGGACGCAGGGAATAATGTATTGAACACGGGGATTATTGATGCCAATGGTTTAGCAGCGACGAATGGAAGAACATTAATCATCTACAAAGACTATGCTGAACAGGTAAAAATCACCGATTTTCCTATTCCAAAAGTCAAGCCGATCATAGTTAGTTTACAAAAGAAACTACTAGATGAAAATGGTTCAGAAAGTTCAAATAAAACCGAAACTTTCGATTTTAAATATGGTGATGATCCCTACACTTCCAAGGATAGCTTTTCTCTTTCTCCAAACGAAGTAGTAAAAACTGTTCATCCTTGGAAAGCGGATCAAAATTATTTTGTTGAAGAACTACTGAAAGAAAGTCAAAAATATGAGACCGAGATCGACATTAATGGTCAAAAGCAATCAGCTGCCAAGAAGCTATTCAAATTTACTTCACCTGTGGAGAGTTATGCTCATCAACAGATCATTGTAACCAACAGATCAATCGCTGAGCAAAAAAAAGTCTTTTTGAATATCCGACAAAGTGTCGTTCAACCAAATGAAGATTTAGTTATTCCTTCAAAAGGCTATTATAAATCCACTATTGGGGATACAAAACAAAGAGTAAATATTGTTTCCGGCAGTACAACTAAAAACACATCAAATGAGGTTGGACAAGAGTTATTTACGAAATACGAAATTATTTTGAAAAAAGGACAGAATCAAGTAGAAATAAACGACTTGATTCCAGAATATTATAGAATCTTTGGTTATATTGTAACGACAACAGATACAAACTTGAATCTAATCCATCTATCAAGCAACATGGCAGATTTAGTGAAAACAAATAAAGTTTCCTTAAATTATCAAAATAATAATGAATATTGGCTAACGATGTTTATTACTCCCGATTTAGGAACAGATCATAATGGGACGCAAGAAAGTACTCCTAGACCATATAGTTGGTCCTATAAAGAAAATAAATTTGGTTAATACTAATTTTAATAAAAAACAAATTAAAATTAACTAATATTGTTTGAAACCAAAATTTCTTGGTACGCATCGACGACATTTTGATAATCCAGTGTTTCTAAAATTTCAAGGTATTTCTTGATTTTTGAATTCAATTGTTTGGATGTACTAGCTGATTGGGCAATTTCATAATTAAGATTAGAAGCAATCGCTTCAAAAAGGCGATACTCTGTTTGTGCGCTTTCTTTAGCAAAGTTAGAAAACAGTTTCGTGTGCGTATAATCTTGGGCGTGTAAACATAGATATGAAAGATTTAAATAGATTCTTATTTTTGTATCTTGATATTCTTCAAGAAACGGGAATGTTTCGCCTTTTTGAGTAACGAGAGTCGTTAAAGAAATTGCTTCAGTCAAACTAAAGCAGTAAAGAGAATTATTTAGTAATTTCAGTTCGTAAAGGTACCATTTGTCAACGCCAATTAAATAATTTTTAATTGGCATCATTAACTCAGCTAAGGCTTCATTGGTATCAGAATCCTGTTTTGTGAAGCTTAGCTGAAGCATTGCTCTAGTAATTAAGTTAAGATGTAAATATTTTTCGTTCGTGGTTGTTTGATAAAGATGATCCGATGTTTGGGCCAATAGCTCTAAGTGATTTTTATCTTTTTTAAATACAGCTTGGCTTAACTTGTAATAAAGCTGGTTTTCAGCTGGGAATATTTCTGGATTTAGTAAGCTTAAAAATTCTTCGGTTGAAAGAAAGAGCTTTTCTAAAATCAATAGAAATTTGTCAAATGAGGGCATGCTGACATTGGTTTCAATTAAGTAATAAGTTTGTCTGGTCATGATACCACTATAGATATCTTTTTGACTTAATCCTTTTTCTTGTCTGATTTTCTTTAAAAGTGTTCCGTAGTTTTTCAATAGTACGCTCCTTTTTTTGTTGTATAAATTACTTTACAAACGGAAAAAATTTCTATTACACATGTTATTATAACAAAAAACATTAAATAACTAACTAAAAAACAAAAAATATTTTTTTTGTAAAAGAAAAGGAGTTGATTATCATGATGAAGGCGTTTTTATGGTTTATTACTTACTAGGTTACATTGTTTAGTATTCATAATCAAATCAATTGTTAAGGGAGTTTTTTGTATGAAGCAAAGAAAAAAATATTTATTATTTCCAATACTTTTATTTTTACAATAATTAGCACCTTTGGTTGGAAAACAGCTGAGGCAACTGGAAATAATTCGTGGTCAGTTTTAACTGAAAGTGAAGCAAGGGCACAAAATTTGGGGAATCAATCTTTATTAGAGACAGAAAGAATAGTCCTAGAGAAACCAACACCAAGAACTTTTTGTTTTGTAAAAAGAGGTGCTGTGCAAGTAGTTAAATATGATAAGAGCACAAAGGCTAGATTGGCAGGAGCGCAATTCACTATTTATGATAGATGGGGGCGCATAGCTCAAATTATTGAAACTAATTATAATGGTGTTGCATATACCAATACATTACCACTAGGTTATTATTCAATCAGAGAAACGAAAGCACCAGTAGGTTATAAATTAGAATCAAGTGTTCGGACATTTAATTTATTAAAAAATGGGCAGTTTGTTTGTTTTACAAAATGTAACGAAGCATTACCGATTCAAAAAGGTAGTCTTAAAATTGTTAAAACAGGAGAAGGTAATCAAGTTTTAGCAGGTGCTAGTTTTGATGTTTTTAACTCAAACAATCAATTTGTAGGCAGAATTGCAACAAATGTAAATGGTGTAGCTTATTTAGGAAATCTTCCATATGGAACATATAAACTAATAGAGATAAAAGCACCAGCAGATTACCAACTAGATACAACACCGAAATATGTTACGATCTCTTCTTCTTCACCAGGAGGAACTGCAACTATTTATATAACAAATAAAAAAGCTGTTGGTAGTTTACAAATCATCAAAAAAGATGAACAAGGCAAGTTATTAGCAGGTGCTAAATTCAATGTATATAATTCAAAAAATCAGGTAGTAGGAACGATTACAACGAATACAAACGGTGTAGCTACATTAAACAATCTACCATACGGCGAATATACAGTTCTTGAAACAATTGCACCAGAAGGATATGAAAAAGATCCAACATTACACGATGTAACAATATCAAAAGACAATCCAAATGGTGTAGCAAAAATCACAATCGTGAATAAAAAGAAAGTAACAACTGGAACACTTCAAATCATCAAAACAGATGAGCAAGGCAAACTATTATCAGGCGCTGAATTCCAAGTATTCAATTCAAAAAATGTATTGATTAAAACAGTTGTTACAGGTTCGAATGGTATCGCAACTCTTGAAAATTTAGCATTTGACACCTATACAGTATACGAATCAAAAGCACCAGAAGGATACGAACCAGATAGAACACCACGTTCTGTGACAGTATCAAAGGATAATCCAGAGGGTGTTGTAAGTATTATTGTAGTCAATAAGAAAGCTAAAACAACAGGTAATTTAGAAGTAATCAAAAAAGATGAAGCAGGTGCGTTACTTGCAGGTGCTGAATTCGATGTGAAAGATGCAAAAGATAAGCTAGTAGGGAAAATTACGACAGACGCTAATGGAGTAGGTAAATTAAAAGACTTGCCATTTGGAGCGTATAAAGTGATTGAAACGAAAGCACCAGCAGGCTATGAATTAGATGTAACACCTAAAGAAGTAACAGTATCTAAAGGTGATCCAAACGGTGTCGTAAGTATTACCATTACGAACAAAAAAGAAATAACAACAGGTAATTTAGAAGTAATCAAAAAAGATGAAGCAGGTGCGTTACTTGCGGATGCTGAATTTGAAGTGTATGATGCGTCAGATAAATTAGTGGATAAAATCACGACAGATGCCAATGGCGTAGCTGGTTTGAAAAATTTACCGTTTGGTACGTATAAATTGATTGAGACTAAAGCGCCAACTGGTTATGAACTAGATGCAACACCAAAATTTATCAAAGTATCTAAAGATGATCCAAATGGTACCTCAAGCATTGATGTGATTAACAAAAAAGAAGTGCTACCAACCACAGGAACCTTAAAAATCATTAAATACGTGAAAGATTCAAATCCAATCGTGTATTTACCAGGTGCAGTATTTGGTGTTTATGACAGCGATACAGAGTTGATGGGAAGCTATACAACAGACCAAAACGGTGAAATTATTTTAAATGATTTAGCTGAAGGTAAATATTATGTTGTTGAAATAGAAGCGCCACCAGGATATGAAGAAGATACAACATTTTATGAAATAGATGTAGAAGCTGGAAAAGTCGCAGAAATAAGACACGCTAACGTCAAAAAAGATAATCTGGGCGGCCTGAAGATCGTTAAATATGCGAAAACTAAAGAAGGATTCGAAACAGATACGGTTCTTCCGAATACTGAATTTGAAGTGACGGATTCTACAGGGAAAGTTCATAAAGGTGTAACTGATGTAAATGGTGAATTATTCTTCCCAAATCTGCCAAGTGGTAAAAGTACTATAAAAGAAACCAAAGCTCCAGATGGTTATGAACTTGATAGTACCGAACAGACAGCAGAAATTACTGTGGGAGAAATTGTAGATAAAAAGTTCTATAATACCGCTAAACAAGAACAAGGTCGCATGCTAGTTTATGTTTCAAGCAATAATACCAAACAAGACCTCAAAGGTTTGGAATATATTATTACCAGTGCCAATGGGGTGAGATTCGATACAATTGCGGTAACTAACGCATTTGGACAAATCAGTCTTAATCTACCGCCGGGTGAATATGAAATTGCACCTTTTGTACAAGGATATAGCACATCTGAACCAACGAAATTTAAGATTCAAGCAAAAAAATTCACGATTGTAAAATTAACAGTTTAATTTAATTAACGTGAGACACTAACATTTGTTTTAAAATAGATCGTCAAAAAGCGATCTATTTTAAATATATGATAATAAAAGTGCACATTTTATTATCCACACACTAAAAAACACATTTGGAGGAGAAACACTATGAACAAAAAAGCTGAAACAAAAATTGGAAAATCATTTGAAGAATTGACACCTGAAGAAATGAACAATGTTCAAGGAAGCTGTTGGTGGATGCATTGGGGATCAAATTGCTGCTACTCAACAAGATGTAGCTACAACTGCTGTTCTTCAAGATGTTGTGGATGGTAATTTAAAATAAACAAGCAGCTAGACGAGTGACTACTAACAAGTGACTTGTCTAGCGCTTGTTTTTAATCAAAGAAATGCAGAACATTTACATAAATAAACAAGCCAAAGGAGAGTAAGATGAATCTTAAAAATTTAGCCAAAGCAACATCAATTAGACAACGACAAGCGCTGTTAAAAGAGTACTATTCAAAAAATCAAATGCCTTATTCAGGGGACCACTTAGAAAATTATACAAGTTGGCGAAAACGCCCTACAACTGTGACTGACGAACGTTTTAAGGAAATACTGCAATCTATGCAATTAACGGAAGAAGACTTTGACTTTGCAATCAAAAAATTGACTTCTGAGGAAAAAGGATACATTTATGCTGCTATTTCTGATGATGAGTGGGTGAAAACAACACAGATAGTTTTTGAGCAAGAAGATTATTTTTCAGGAGATGTTTTAGACGAAAATAAAGTGAGCTTTACTTATGCGCTACGTCTACATATTGATTATTTTAAAAAGCAATTAAAACAAATTCTTACGAAGTATCCTACGATTCAGGTTAGAGAAACAGCAATCAATGACTTTGTTGAAGAAATAATCAACCGCTTTATGGAAATCGGCTTACGAACACTTGTCTATGATTTACATGTAGAAAAAGAAACTATGCACTTTTCAGAATCGATGAATGAAAAAGAAGAGTTCCAACAGTACTTAGTAAATCGGTTTGATACGAAACAAAAGTTAGCCGATTTTTTCACTCAATATCCTGTAGTAACGAGACTTTATGCCGAAATAATCCACTTTCAACTAGCCAACTTTGAAGCATTAATTCAAGCCATTACAGAAAGTGAAACAGAGCTGAGTCAATTGTTTAAAATAGACACGCCAATCAGCCTAACAAACATAAAGATGGGTGCAGGAGATTCACATGATCGAGGAAAGTCAGTAGCAATATTAACTTTCAACAACAAAGTTGACCTGGTCTTTAAACCAAAGAATCTAATCATCAGCGAGCGCTTTGATCGTTTCGTTCGAGAAATCAACAAAATAGATGACTCTTTTGATTTTTATTTAACGACAAAAATTGTGAAGGAAAATTATACATTTGAAGAACGCTTGATTCATACCTCATGTCAATCTAAAGAAGAAGTTATTCAGTATTATCGTCAATTTGGACAGACGATTGGATTGGTTTATTTATTGAATGGTAATGACTTTCATTTAGAAAACGTGATGGCTATTGGGAAAAATCCTGTTTTGATCGATCTTGAAACGATTATTCAAAATCATTTGCCAATGCAAGATAGTCAAAATGCGATCACTAAAATCATGCAAGAAAATGGAGAATCCGTTGTAATGAGTGGTTTAGTACCCATTTATTTATTTGAAGCGCGGACAGGTGTAAACGGAGCCTCACAAGGAATCCAGCTAAGTGCACTTAATGGTGGCGAACAAAAATTACCATACAAAGTTTTGAAGGTAGTCAATTTTGATTCTGTGAATATGCAGTTTATGTACCAAGAACATATTACAGATGCAGCAGAGAATATTCCGCTTTTAAATGGAGAAAAGGTTGACTTTGTGCCTTATATTGAAACAATTTTTGCTGGCTTTAAGGAGTTTTCAGCGTTTGCTTTGAAAAATAAACAGGCACTAGTTACTTTAGCCGAAAACATATTTTCAGACTGTCTGGTTCGTAATGTAATTAAGCCGACACAAAGTTATGGTGATTTATTAGATTATTCCACTCATCCGACTTGTATGGTTGATTATATTGAAAGAGAGAAGCTATTTGAAAATCTTTGGATGCATGACTATTCTAATTCAAAACCAGTTCCTTATGAAGTAAGAGATATGCTGCAGCATGATGTACCAATTTTCTTTAATTGTACAAGTTCTCGTAGCTTAATTGCCAGTCAAGGTGAGGTTATCCCTGAGATGTATCGGGAAAAAGCAATTGATCTAGAAATAGCACGTCTAAAGAATTTTTCCAAGGAACAAGAAGAACAACAAATGGATTATCTGAAAACCTCTTTTGGTTTGTATCATGCAACAGATTTACAGGAGAAAACAATTCCATTAAAACAAGTAGAAACGTTTTTAAATGGGTCGATTGCGGTAGGTGAAGCAATCCTAGAAGCAGCTTTTTTGGGTAAGGATTCAATTGCTTGGAAAAATATTGAAGAAACTGCACCGGATCATTATGTTGTCCATGTTATGAATGAGAATTTTTATGATGGGATCACAGGAATGTATCTTTATTTTAGTGAGTTGTATCATGTGACAGGAGATACCCAATTCAAAAAAGCTTACGAACTTGCGGAAGCTCTTGTTTTGAAACTGCAAGCCGATTATCTAGACAGTGTTTCAGCATTTTATGGCTCAGTTGCGGCTATTTATCCATTGCTTTATACCTATCAATACAATGGAAAAACGAACTTGTTGCAAGCAGCGGAATCAATTGCTGAGAGATATATGACCAGATATGATCGTAACGCAATTGAAAACTATGACTGGACAAGTGGAACGGCTTCTATTGTAAAAGTCTTTGTTCATTTATATCAAGTGACAAGCAAGGAAATTTATTTTGAATTTGCGAAACAATTGATTTCAGATTTAGATCATACGAGAATCATCCAAGGTGGCTTTGCACATGGCTATTCAGGTGTGATTTATGCGATAAACAGTGTGCTGAAGGTGGAGTCTGATCCAGAATTAACCTTACTAATCAAAAAATATTTAGCGAAAGAACGACTTACTTTTGACATTGAACAAGAAGGCTGGCTGGATTTACGTCCTGTTCCTCCAATGGTTAATGATCTTTGGTGTTATGGTTCAACAGGAATTGGCATAGCCTATTTAGATTTAATAAATAGTAATTTTGAAGATCAGCGATTAACAGAAGAAGTTCAAATTGCGGCAAAACGTTTGCTGAAACAAGAAAAAAGAGACGATTGTTTATGTCATGGTTATTTTGGAGATCTAGAATTTTTAATCGAATATGGGAAAACATCCATTGCTACTGAACAGCAAAAAGAAGAAATCCAAGCAAGAATAAAAAAAGCAAACCAGAAAATTGTAGATAAAAAATATACATTTGAAGGTTTACCAACAATTCCAAAATATGGTCTATTTACCGGATTAGCAGGAATCGGGCATCAATTATTACGTATTCATGATGCCAATTTGGTTGCAGATATACTGACTTTGGAGTTGCCAAAGAAATAAGGGGGAGATTAAGTTGGTAAAAAAAGTACCCTTTACCGAACAAAGCGAGCATAGTGAATGTGGTTTAGCCTGTGCCGCGATGGTTTTAAATTATTATAATGATAATGTGACACTCGGTCATCTTAGAGACATCTATGGTGTACCTAAGGGCGGTAATACGCTGACAAATCTAAGTCAAATTTTATTGGATCGAGGGATTGAAACGAAAGCGATTCGAGTACTTGATTTGGCTATTTTGAAAGAGCAGAGAGCACCTGTTATTTGCTTTTGGGAAGAAAGCCATTATGTAGTTTTAGAGAAATTAACGGCTAAAGAAGCGATCATTTTAGATCCTTCAAGCGCTAGAAAAAAAATCAAAATAAACGAGTTTCAAGAAAGTTTTTCTAATATAGCGTTGATTTTAACTGATGTCGATGTAACAATCACACAACGCAAAAAACAGAATGCTACAGCTATGATTTTAAAGGATCTATTAAAGAACCAAAAAACAAGATTAGTTTTGTTTATTGCACTAACTCTTTCGATTCAAATGGTGACCATTTCGATTCCTAGGTTAACGCAAAAAATTATTGATAATACAAGTGTAGCAGTCACGAATGTTTTTCAAATTGCTTTAACGATCGTGACGCTTTTAGTTGCCTATTATCTACTACAAGTGTCTAGAGGCTTGGTATTGATTGTATTGGAAAATTTATTTGATCTCACTCTGATGAAGAAGTTTATGAAGAAAATCATTCATTTACCTTTACGTTTCTTTGTCAATCGTTCAACAGGTGATTTAATTTTTCGGGCAAACCTTAGCGTGATCATCCAGCAAATTATGAGTCAGCGAATGCTGTCGATTACAGTCGACTTTCTTTTTGTATTTGTGTATTTGATTTTAATGGTCAATTTATCAATGAATTTGACATTGATCGCTGTTTTTGGTGCTTTTATGATGGGCGCTATTTCGGTTGTTAATTCAAAAAAAGTGCAGAGAATTACCAATAAAGAATTGACTGCTCAATCCAATGTACAACGAATTTTAGTAGAACTTTTTGAAGGGATGGAGACCGTCAAATCGTCAGGTTCCGAAAACCAATTCTATACGAAATGGCGAGAGGCATTTAAAAATCAAATTGATCTGAGAACAGAAAAAAATCGTTTTTCAACTTGGGTTAGAACACTTCAAACATCCATCCAATTTATTTTACCGATCGTATTGATCTATGTTGGGCTGTTTCAAGTGACAAAAGGACAATTGACATTAGGCCAACTGATAAGTTTTAATGCATTATCTGGCGCTTTTATTGCACCGATCGTGACTGTTTTTGACTCATACACGGAGTTTTTATTATTACGATCTTACTTTGGAAAATTAAATGAAATATTAGAGGCTAAGGATAATCCTCGTTTAACCAATGAGGGAAAAGAAATTTCTCAAGTAGAGTCTTTAACTGTTGAGGATGCTTCGTTTAAGTATAGTCATTTTGAAGAGGAGATTTTGCGTTCTATTTCATTTGAGGTGAAAGCTGGTGAAAAAGTAGCAATTGTTGGTAAAAGCGGTTCGGGAAAAAGTACCTTATTGAAGCTATTGGCTGGATTATATGATGTTACTTCTGGAGTTATCAAGTTTAATACGATTGATCTAAAACAAATTGATGAAACCTCATTAAAAAAATGTATTAGTATTGTGAACCAGCAACCAACGATTTTTAACGCTTCATTATATGACAATATTGTATTTGATCAAGAAAATACGACTCAAGCCAGAACGGAACAAGCGATTTTTGATTCAAGAGTCGATGAAATCATCATGAATTTACCATTGGGATTAGAAACTCAAATTTCAGAAGGTGGAATGAATTTATCAGGTGGTCAGATGCAGCGGATTTCGATTGCTCGTGCATTAGTAAAGGAAACGAGTTTATTATTAATGGATGAACCAACCAGTTCTTTAGACAATATTTCTGAAAACTTTATTATGAATCGTTTAAAAACCTATGATTTTACTTGTATTATTGTTGCTCATAGATTGAACACAATCAAACATTTTGATCGGATTTTAGTGATGGATCAAGGACGAATAGTTGAAGAAGGAACGCATGACACATTACTTGCTTTAAAAGGCTATTATCATTCAATCTATTTTGATCCAATGAGCATGACATCGTAAAAGAACTGAGGCATGGTAGGCAACGCGGAAAGAAAGGGGAGAGGATGATGACAGTTATTGGTTACATGCGTGTCAGCACACATTATCAAAAATTTGATTCTCAGCAACAGGCATTAGAAGAATATGGTGTGGATATAATATTCAAGGAACATGAAAGCGGACGAAAAGTCTATCGGAATGAATTAAATAAAGCATTGGATATTTTGAAACCTGGAGATACATTTGTAATTTTTAAATTGGATCGGCTTGCTAGAGGAACCAAACAATTGTTGATGTTGTTGGAAAAATTTAATGATCAAAATATTAATTTTGTCAGTATTGAAAATAATATTGATACATCTACGCCAATGGGACGCTTCTTTTTTACCATCATGGGTGCTTTTGCTGAAATGGAGGCTGAACTGATTCGTGAACGTGTTTTAGCAGGTTTAAGTGCAGCTAAAAAAAATGGGGTTATCTTAGGTCGTCCGCCACTGGTCAATGAAGTTAATCAAGCTATTTATTTGTATCATAATACGGATATACCAATTGATGAAATTTCGAAACGCTGCGGCATTTCTATTTCAACAATTTACCATCACTTAAGAAAAGACGGTATTTACCGAACTAAAAAAACAGGTGAAACACCTAAGCTGGATGAGTTATTAGTTAGTACTAGCAAACATAAATAGAAAAAGAAGAGAGCCCGAGAAAAAACTAAAAATCAGTTTTGATTCGGGCTCTAAATCCGAAGACACGGTGGGGGCAAAAGCAACTGCTTGGTTCCCGAAGTTAAACACTTCTGCCCCAACCTCTTCTTGAAATTTATTGTAAAATTCGGGAATATCTTGTAGCAAATTCATTATTATAAGATACGCCATTTACATTTGTACCAACATCCCAATTAGCAGACCAAGTCATCAACCCTTTGATTGGGTTACCATCTTTTGCTAATTGATCGAGTGCTTTATAAACAGCTGTTGGATCGATGACATATCCACTTCCAGCACCATCAACATTAGCTGGCAGGCCTAAAACTAGTTTGTCATTTGGAATTTTCAAGAATGTCCGTGTGCCATGAATCATAGAGTCAGACATATAATAGAGAAATTCGTATTTTAAAGCGTCATTGCTTTGTGGAATCCATTTATTGATTTCATCTACCCAAACACCATCTCCACCTTGATTATACAACTGTGGCGCAATATAGTCATAGTAACCTTCTAAAGAAGTAATGTATTTTTCATAGGCACCACCTGGTTTTAAGTAAGGGAATTCTGGTGCCATAGTGATGATGAAATTTTTACCTTGTGCTTTGTAATGTTCTTTAACTTTTTTCAAAGCAGCTGGAATGACTGTTTGATTATCACCAGCCGTAATTGCTGATTGTTCTAGGTCGATATCAAGTCCGTCAAAACCATAGGTCTCTACTTGTCGAATAATTTCATCGGCAAAAGCTTGTTCATCACCCGTTTTTAATTGGATATGAGCGTCAGCACCACCTAGAGCAAGTAGGACAGCGCGACCTTGGCTGTTGAGTGTTGCCACATCTTGTCTAAAAGCAGCATCTGTTTTGTTATAGGGTGTAAATGTTGGAATGCGGCTGACACCGTCACTTTTCATAAATGATACAGGCACTACATTATAAGCTTTATTCACTTCTGCTAAAGAAATATTTGCGGAAGTTCCTTGTTTGTAGCCGTCTCTACCTTTAGAAGCCCAGTTATGCCAATAGCCAACAAGGACTTTTTTATTTGCTACACTCACCATTTCACTGGCCGAATCTGCTGCTTCAACTGGTGTTGATGCAAGGAATGTTCCGGCAAAAACACCTGAAATAAGTAAAACAGCTGGAATTAATTGTTTGATTTTCATAGGCGTATCTCCTTTTCGTTTGTTTTATTGATTATTTTACGTTGACATCAATTGCTTGATAAAAAGCATTTGTTGTATCGTAAACATTCCAAACTGCATAGATGACATGATACCCTTTACGATCAGCTGGGACTGTGATCGTATGATTGACAGAGGCTTCTGGAATTGCTGCTTTATCATCAACACGGCCAATTAAATCAAAGTTTTTGATATCTAACGGTTGGTTTGGATTCCAACCTTGTTTTGTCATATAGTAATCCCATGTGGAAGTTCTATGACGGGCTGTTAATGTCCAATTGATTGCAAGAGGTCCTGTTGTAATATCTGATTTATGCCAACGATCAGTTGTCTGAACATCTAATGGGTCAAACCCACTAACACCTGCACTAGCTAATTTTCCTGGAATAAATGTATTTTTAGTTGCTTCGATACTTTGAGGTTCCCACTCGGCACGACCAACATTTTTATTGATTTTTCCACCTTGAGAGCTGCCGAAGTACGCGCGGCTTCCTGGGGATGAGACATATCCATGGGCATGTGTGACAGTAGATGAAAGAGATAATCCTCCTGCTAGTATACCTAGTGTAAGGACTGTTTTCAGCATTGCTTTTTTCATTGTGATTCCTCCTAAAAGTATTTTTTGTAGCGCTTACAATTTGGAATATAACATAATGTTATGTATTATTCAAATGATATGCTACCATTTTTAATATGATAATTTAGTGAGAAGTTCTTTTGGATTTTTTGAAAAATTAAAAAAATCAGCCGAGGAGTAGGCACTGAATACAGTGTTCTCACGGCTGATTTTTTTGTGATGATCGTTTAACGGACTAACGTTTTTTCATCGTTAGCAATGACAGCTAATAAATTTTTATTATTATTAAAGGCTGCAAAGACTTTAGCACTGCTAAAATCTGGTGTAGTTATGGCTGATGAATTCATAAAATCGTTAAAAGCTGCTTCATAAGCTAACAGATCGAGCATATATAGTGATTGGTATGTTTTATTTAACTCCATACCTTCTGAAGCCAAATCATAAGCCATTTTATAATTTTTGATGAGTGAATAAAATTTAGCGGTATTAAAGAATATTTTAGTTGCTTCGATTGGTACCGTAATCGTCATTTTACGAAGCATATCGATTGATTTTTCGTAGTAAACTTGTGCTTTATCCAATTCGTCTACCATTTCATAGACAATGCCTAAGCTGTTGACAGAAAGAATGGCATAAATAGAATTTGAATCACCAAGTTCGTCGGCCCGATAAAAATAAAATAAACTATCCGTTGTGTTGTTAAATCCTAATAAATTAGTGATCCCCATAAAATAGAACCAGCGAATTTCCAATTCTTTATTTTGAAAATCAGCCACATTGATGGATGTTTCTTTCAAAAGTGCATGAGCTTCTTTATGTTTAAATGTATTGCATAATTCTTCTACATGATTTAATAAAGAGGTTAACTTTTTTTCATCATTATCATCTAATACACTTTCCAGACTGAGGTTTAGTCTTTTACAAATGGCATCAAGGATCTCAAGGCTGTCACAAACATTCTTATTTTCAATATTACTGACAGTTCCCTGTGTACAAATTCCAGCGGCTAAAGTGACTTGCGACAATTTTTTTTGTTTTCTTACTGTACGAATAATGTCTCCTTTGATTCTCATAAATTTCCCCTCTATGTTTATGCTTTATAGTTCTGGTTTTATATAATAGTATGGTATTATTCTTTTAGAATCAACTAATTTTTTGGAGGGATAACGATGGAAACGCTTTTGGAGCTAGTGAATGAAGTGCTTGGCTACGGAAATACAGGACACGTATAGTTTGAAAAAATTAGTTAATAGAGGCTTTTATTTAACAAATAGGTAGGGCAGGAAAACTTTTTTTAACTTGAGATTATTTATCTGTCAAGTTTAAAAAGTTTTTTTGAATTGTATCGGAAAGATATCATTATATAGCTAATTATTCTTTTTTAATTAAAATGTTTCTTACAAAAAAATATAAAATCGAAGAATTAGGGAAAATAGATCCAGTGACTGGTTTTTATATCTTATCAACTCAGTTTCTTATGTTATAATTTAGTTAGTTATTGGAACATTAAAGGAGGAGATCCAGTGGCAAAAAAATATACAACCCCTTATGAAGTAGCATATTACGATGGGGATATCACAAGGAAAATGACAATTCCTTCAATGTTAGCTGTTGTGATCAAAACATCTGAAGAACAAAGCGATGCTTTAGAGCGAGGTGCTGATTTCGTTGCTTCGTTTGGCCTTGGCTGGGTCATTACCAATTATGAGATCCATATTACGCGTTTACCTAAAGTTGGAGAAAACATCTCTGTTACGACGCAAGCTGTCGCTTATAATAAATATTTTTGTTATCGGAATTTTTGGATTCATGATGAACAAGGAAACGAATGCGTATTGATCAAGTCTACATTTGTCTTGATGGATAAAGAAAATCGCAAAATGAGCAGTGTTCTGCCTGAAATTATTGCGCCGTATGAAAGTGAAAAAATCAAGAAAATTTATCGCAGTGAAAAAATCGAAAAAGTAGAAGATGGGGAATTTTTACCTTATCGTGTACGCTATTTTGATATTGATGGAAATCAGCATGTTAATAATGCGATATACTTCAATTGGATGCTAGATGTTTTAGGTTATGATTTCTTGAGTACGAATGAACCAACATTTATTAATGTAAAATTCGATAAAGAGGTAGAATATGGTCAAGTAGTAGAAAGTCATTATGAAATGCTTGATACAGAATCTGGAAAAACAACACGCCATGAAATTCGGATCGATGGTCAAATCTATTGTGAAGCAAATATGAAGTGGAAAGAGGATGAGTCAAAAGTCTTTAGCTCCGAGAAATAAGAAGGAATTCATGAAGATTATTCTTCCAATTTTTGTGAATTCCAGCCTCGTTCCTTTTGGTATTCTTTTTTATTTAAGATCGAGACAACTTTTTGTTTTGTCTAGGTCTTTTTTGATATAAAATAAAACAAGAATAAGTAATCATTCAATATGTACATAATAGAAACTTGAGAAGAAATAGAAAGGAAAAATTACGTTATGATTCGATTAGGTCTAACTTCTTTTAATGAGCATGATAAATTAACTGGGAAAAAGCGTTCCACGCTATATGAATATGCAGGATATTTACCGCTTGTCGAGATGGATACAGCCTATTATGGCATTCCAAAACAAGAGTCTGTAAGAGAATGGACAAAATCAGTTCCTGAAAATTTTCGGTTTGTGATGAAAGTCTATAGCGGTATCAGCTGTCAGGGAGAATGGCAGCAGTATTATCAAAGTGAAGAAGAGATGGTTGAGGCATTTTTGACGAGTATGACACCGATGACCGAAAGCGGTAAGCTTTTTGCTTTTTTAATCCAATTTTCTGGAACGTTTAGCTGTACAAAAGAAAATGTTCAGTATTTAGAGAAGATTCGACAGTGGTTTTTAGGTTTTCCAATTGCAATCGAGTTACGAAATGGCTCGTGGTATACAGCAAAATATATCAAACAAACATTATCATTTATGAAAAACAACGATTTTTCACTTGTTGTTGTTGACGAACCCCAAATTCCTACGAATCCAGTGCCGTTTTATCCATTTGTAACAAATGACCAATTTACGCTATTCCGTTTTCATGGTCGTAATGCCGCAGGCTGGATGGCAAATGATAAAGATTGGCGCAAAAAGCGTACTTTATACCGATACAATTCAGATGAGATAGCAGATTTAAGTGAAGCTGTGGAAAAAGTCGCTCGTGAAACCAAAGAAGTCGGTGTGATCTTTAACAATAATTCAGGTGGCGACGCAGCAGGGAATTTATTAGAAATGAAAGCAGCGCTAAAACTGGAGTATGAAAATCTAAATCCTAAACAAATGGGTTTGTTTTAATAGAAAAATATTAGGTTGACCAAGGAAAGGAATCCTATGATAAAAGCTATTTTCTTTGATATCGATGGTACCTTAGTGACTAAAAATGCTAAGGCACTAGAATCCACCAAGCGTGGGATCGCATTAGCTCAAGCACAAGGAATTATTTGTGGTGTTGCAACAGGACGAGGTCCAGTTCACTTAAATCAGCAAATCGATGAGTTGAATTTTGATGTGTTTGTCACGTACAATGGGCAGTTAGTATATACAAATGAGACAACGATCCATGCAGAGCATTTCTCTGAGGAAGCGTTGAATCAGATTGTGTTGTTTTCTGACCAGTTTCACCGTCAAATCATGTTTGGCAGTCGGCAGAGCATGGACGGTAGTTCATTGATGCGTTTTGGTCAAAAGAAATGGGCAAAAAAACTTGTGCGATTTTTGCCGAAACATTTTCCAGCAACGCTAGTGAAAAATATGATCAGCCGTTTTTCGATTCATAGAAAAGATCAGAGATATCACAAGCTTGATATTTTGAAAGAACCGATTTATCAATGTCTTCTTTTAAGCCCAAAATCAGAGGAATTAGCCCTGGAAAAACAATTGCCAGATTGTCGGATAACACGTTCGAATCCCTATACGGTAGATATTATTCCAGTCGGCGGTTCAAAGTTAGTAGGAATCCAAAAATGTGTTGAATATTTTGATATTTCATTAGATGAAGTGATGACTTTCGGTGATAGCTGGAATGATTTAGAAATGCTAAGCGGTGTGGGTTTTGGTGTGGCTATGGGCAATGCGGAAGAAGAAGTAAAAAAAGTTGCAAAATATGTGACTAAGACAAATGAAGAAGCTGGTATTTACCAGGCGTTATTGCATTATGGTGTGATTGTTTAGATATTGGACTAAAGTTATTACCATATGTTATCTAGCTACGTGGGCTAGCTCCTCGGAAAAAAGATAAAATAGGCCTGTGACAAAAAGCGTCACAAACATATTTTCCTATTTTTCTGTCGGAGCTGAAAGAGCCTATTTCACTTTTATATTTAGGAGGAACCCAATGAAAATTGATAATCCATTTGAAAAAACAGAAGAATTTCATACATTATTTGATAATCGGAGACCGAAAACCCCAACATTATTTTCTGCTAAACAAGCAGCCGACCGAGCGGGATTTAAAGTGGAAGAATTGGTTGAATTTTTATATGGAGCTGCAAATAATGATCCAGTCGTTTTCAAAGAGTTAGTAAATCAATTAAAAGAATCGGTCGATCAGGCGGAAAAAAAGGTGCTTAGCAAAGAAAAAGAAGTAACTGAACCATTAGTGGAGCAAGTGGATGCATTGATCGATTTATTGTATTTTACATATGGTTCTTTTTCTTTACTAGGAGTTGACCCAACAGAAATATTTTCTATCGTTCATGAAGCCAATATGGGGAAATTATTTCCAGATGGAAAACCTCATTATCATCCAGTGACGCATAAAGTCCTAAAGCCAGATAATTGGGAGGCTGATTTTGCGCCGGAACCCAAGATAAAAGCAGAATTAGAGCGGCAACGTAAGGCTGCTGAAGCAGAGTAATCTCAATCGAGGATTCCAGAGGTAAGTATTGAGAAGCACTCGATTAAACCAAAAAAACAAAAAAAGAAAACTCAAAATATGAGCTTTCTTTTTTTTGATTTATATACTAACTAGACATCAAAAAATGTGTGATATAAAGCTTGGATTGCTTTTTTCTCTTGGTCTTCTCGGATACCAAACATAATACTGACCTCAGAAGAACCTTGGTTGATCATCTCTAAGTTGATTTTGTTAAAAGCTAATGCGGCTGTGCTATCCGCCATAACCCCAATTCGTTGACGCATTCCTTCACCAACGACCATCAGCATTGATAAGCCATGTGTGATTCTCAGCTCATCAGGCTCAAGTTCGTGCTCTAAACGTTCCATTAATTCTTCTTCAATCTCTATCGTTAATTGACGTTCTCTTAAAATAATCGAAATGTCATCAATTCCAGAAGGCATATGCTCATAACTCAAGCCTAATTCCTCCAGGATTTGTAGTAACCGACGACCAAAACCTAATTCTCTATTCATTAAATATTTACTAATATAAATACTGGCGAAACCTTGATCGCTGGCTATACCTACGACGGGGTCATGTTTAATCGTCCTAGAAGTTGTAATCAACGTACCAGGATGTTCAGGATTATTTGTATTTTTGATGACTACAGGAATGTTGGCGCGATATGCAGGCATCAAAGCTTCATCATGAAGCACAGCAAAACCGGCATAGGCAAGTTCTCTCATTTCACGATAGGTTAGTTCTTTAATTGTTTTTGGCTCTTGAATAATGCCAGGATGAGCGACAAAGATGCCATTGACATCAGTAAAATTTTCATAAATATCGGCTGCCACACCTGCGGCAACGATCGATCCAGTAATGTCTGACCCACCTCTAGAAAATGTGCAAATATCGCCGGCTTCAGTAAAACCAAAAAAACCAGGAATCACTAAAATTTCTTCTGTTTCTTTAAACTGATTGATTTTACTAGAAGACGAAGCCAAAATACGTGCATTGCCAGGTTCATCTGATACGATGATGCCAAGGTCTAAAGGGTTTTTGTAACGTGCATTTAATCCACGCTGTTGAAAAAAAGATGCAACTAATTTAGCATTATTATCTTCACCACTAGCTAAAAAAGCATCAAAAAGATGAGGATTATCTTTTTTAGGTAAGGTTGCTAATGACTGAATAGCTTGTTGAATATCAGCCAAAATCTCTTTATGTATACCCAACTCATCTAAAATTCCTTCATAACGACCAACAATTTTTTCCACAAGTTCCGTGGTATTTTCATTATTTAAATAAGCATTGTAATAAGCTATGAGTAAATCGGTTACTTTAATGTCTTCAGAAGAACGTTTACCAGGAGCTGAAACAACGACAAACTTTCGTGAAGGATCTCCTTTTACAATTCGTAAAACTTTTTCTAATTGTGTAGCAGAAGCTAAAGAGCTTCCTCCAAATTTTATGACTTTCACTTTTTTCACTCCTAATTTTAATAGATTTTTCATTATAATAGTAAAAGAATACCGAACTATTGCCCGAAAAGCAACCGCAAAAATGACAAATATTTATTCTTTTCAATTGTTTTTCAATAAATTTCTTCATTTTTTTTCAAACTTTTGTTAGACTGGTAGAGCTGAACGAGAATAGGTAAAAAAGGAGCGCCAAAATGACGCAGGATTATGAAGGAATTATTTTTGATATGGATGGGGTATTGGTCGACAGTGAAGAGTTTTATTATCAACGCAGAAAAGCCTTCCTCAATGAATATGGTCTATCTATTGAAGAAATCCCAATTCCATTATTTGTCGGAGCAGATATGCGTAGTTTATGGAAGACGATTTTTGAAGTTAATGATACAATATACGATGAGGCTTTTTTGAGCGAGAAGTATCTTCAATATAAAAGTGAACATCCGATTGACTATAGTAACTCGATTGATCCAGATGCAAAACGGGTTTTACAATTTCTTAAAAGAAAAGGATATAAAATCGGTTTAGCTTCATCATCAATGATGGATGCGATTCAAGAAGTATTGAAAGTCGGTCAATTAACGAGTTATTTTGATGTGATCATAAGTGGCTCGCAATTTAAGAAAAGCAAACCAGCTCCAGAAATTTATGAGCATACAGCACAAGAATTAGGCCTTGATCCTAAAAAATGTCTAGCTATTGAAGATTCTGAAAAAGGGATTCGCTCTGCTCATGACGCAGGCATGACTGTTTGGGCTGTGAAAGACACTCACTTTGGTATGAATCAGGAATTAGCGGATAGACAATTGGATACATTAAGTGATATGTGTAAAAAGTTGCAAAAGGCAGAGAAAATCGGTTAAACTAACAAATGAATGCCAAAAATTTGTTACAATATTACAAAGTCAAAACATTTCTTAAAAAAATACAATTAGTTAGTGCTTGATTGAGTGGTTTGTGATATAATTTTCTGTAGGTGTTTTTAAGCAAATTTAAGTAGATAAGAGAATAGTGTGACTGCAGATAATCGTGTTTTTGTTATTTATCAGCCGTTGCATGATCATATATGGACTAATAAACGGAGGAACCATGAATGAAGAATAATCTGATCATTATCGTAGTTTTAGCTATAATAATCATCGCAGCAGTTTTGTATTTAGTTGGTTATTTTATGAGAAAGAAAAATCAAATGAAACTCGATGATCTGGAAAAGAGGAAAGAAGAGCTGTTCGACTTACCAGTGATTGAAGAGGTCGACGATGTCAAAAAGATGCACATGGTTGGTCAAAGTCAGAACACATTTAGAGAATGGAATCAACGTTGGACTGAGATTTCTACTCGTTCTTTTGCAGAGTTAGAAAGTCAGATATTTGAAGTTGAAAACTTAAATGAAACCTTCCGTTTTATGAAAGCGAAAAAAGCAGTAGCTGAAGCTGACGAGACAATGACTGAGATGGAATCAGAAGTTGAGATTATTCGTAATGGTCTAAAAGAACTGCGTGAAAGTGAAGAACGTAATTCACTTGAAGTGCAAAAAGCTTTAGATGTTTATGAAGAAATCAGTAAATTACTTCATGATGAAAAATCAGAATTTGGTTCAGCTTATCCTGAGCTACAAAAACAAATCAAAAATATCGAAATCGAATTTACCCAGTTTGTGACATTGAATACTTCTGGAGATCCGATCGAAGCGCGTGAGGTTTTAGAAAATGCTGAACGTCATACTTACGAACTAGATGATGTGATGAAACGCATTCCGCCATTATATGACGAATTGAACCGAACATTTCCAGATCAATTAAAAGAGATCGAGGAAGGATACAAACGTCTACGTGCCGACCACTATGTGTTCCCTGAAAAGAATTTTGAAGATGAATTAAGACGTGTCCAAAAACGTGTAAAAAATTCAACAGTTGATTTAGAAAAAACTGAAGTTGATGCAGTTGAAGTGGCAAATCGTGATACAGCGAATGCAATTGATGCGTTATATGAAATCATGGAACGTGAGATCAATGCTAAGAAATATGTATTCACAAACCAAAAAGTTGTGGGAGATTACATTGCTCACGCATTGAAAAACAATCGTCAATTAATGATCGAACTTGATCACACCTCTCAAAGTTATACATTGAACCATAACGAGTTAGGTCGTTCAAGAGGTTTCCAAACAGAAATCGAAGAACTGATTCGCCGTTACGAAGACTTTGAACCAAAAATGAAAGAACATACAATTCCTTATTCAGAAGTACAAGCATTCTTCAAAGATTGCTACAAGATTTTGGATGACATTGAAAATCAACAAGTTGAAATCGATGACTCATTAAAAGAACTACGCAAAGGTGAAAAAGCTGCACAAGAAAAAGTTGATCAATATGATTTCCGTTTACGCAACATCAAACGTTATGTTGAAAAACAACGTTTACCTGGATTACCAGCTGATTACTTAGAATTCTTCTTTGTCGCAACAGATCGTATTGAAGAGATGAGTAAAGCCTTAAACCGAATCCGAATCAACATGGAAGAAATCAACAAACTTTCTGATCTTTGTAATGAAGATTTAGAATTACTAGATAAGAAAACCAAAGATTTAGTTAACTCTGCTGCATTAACAGAGCAAATGATGCAATATGCAAACCGTTATCGCCATACACATGAAGCGATTCGCGTTGCGATGGAAAACAGTTTAGAACTATTTTCAAAAGAATACAGATATCAAGATGCTTTAGATGAAATTGGAACTGCCCTTGAACGAGTGGAGCCAGGAGCATTTAGAAGAATCGAAGATTTCTACTTTAATAATCTTGATGCAATGTAAGATCAAGTAAAGCAAAAAAGGCGGGACAATGGTCTCGTCTTTTTGCTTGTTTCTCTTTATTATTTAAGGAATTCTGATCGTTTGGTTGAACTACCAAAATAGAAAGTATATAATAGGAAAGAATTTTAAAAGAAGAAGGTTTTTTAGATGATCTATTTTGATAACAGTGCAACAACACCAATTTATCCTCAAGCATTAGATACATATATAAAAGTCAGCCAACGCATTATTGGCAATCCATCTAGTTTACATGATTTAGGTACTCAGGCTAATCGTTTGCTAGAACAAGCACGCAAGCAGATTGCTGATTTGATCCAAGTGAAATCAAATGAAATTTATTTTACTAGCGGAGGTACAGAAGGTGACAATTGGGTTTTGAAAGGAACGGCTTTAGAGAAAAAGTCTTTTGGACGTCATATTATTATTTCAAATATCGAACATCCTGCGGTTTCTGAAACTGCTAGTCAATTAGCCGAAAATGGTTTTGAGGTATCGGTTGCACCAGTTGATGAACGCGGCTTTGTGAAAGTGGACGAACTGGCTAAACTAATTCGTAAAGATACGATTCTTGTTTCAGTTATGGCAGTCAATAATGAAATTGGCTCGATCCAGCCGATCCAAGCTATCAGTGATTGTTTATCTGAATATCCAACGATTCATTTTCATGTTGATGCTGTTCAAGCAATCGGAAAAATCAGTCAAGAACAGTGGCTAATTCCCCGAGTAGATTTTGCCACGTTTTCTGCCCATAAATTCCATGGGCCAAGAGGAGTCGGTTTTATTTATTGGAAACATGGTCGTAAATTGGAACCACTATTAAATGGCGGCGGACAAGAAAACAACCAACGAAGCAGCACGGAAAATGTTGCCGGGATTGTTTCAATGGCAAAAGCTTTACGTTTGTATACAGATAAAAAAGCGGAAAAACCAAAACATACAGCATTGATTCGGCGTTATTTGATTGAAGCCTTACAAGCATATGAAAATGTTACAGTCTTTTCAAAAGAAACAGATGATTTTGCACCTCATATTTTATGTTTTGCTTTAAAAGGAATTCGCGGAGAAGTGCTTGTTCATGCATTAGAAGAAAAACAAATCTATACGTCAACCACAAGTGCTTGCTCTAGTCGGAAAAAACTAGCAAGTAGTACCTTGCATGCGATGAAAGTTCCAGATTCCTTGGCAACATCGGCTATTCGAGTTAGTTTAGACGAAAGTAATACGATCGCTGAAGCAGAACAGTTTATGATTATCTTTAATCAATTGTATAAAAAATTCTCAGTAATAAGGGGTTAAAACATGAATTATACAGAAATTATGGTTCGCTACGGCGAACTTTCAACTAAAGGAAAAAATAGAAAAGTATTTATCTCTCAACTAGCACAAAACGTCAAAAGAGTACTCGGAGATTTCCCAGCTGTCAAAATCCATGCTGATCGAGACCGGATGCATCTATTATTAAATGGTGAAGACAGCGCACAAATTTTGCCTAAATTAGAAAAAGTCTTCGGTATTCAAAACTTTTCTCCAAGTGTCCGTGTAGAAAAAACAGTGCCGGCCATTCGTGAAATGGTCCAAACAATCATCAAATCTGCCTATCAGCCAGGGCAAACATTTAAAATCACCTCTAAACGTTCAGATCATAGTTTTGAATTGGATACAAATGAATTAAACAGAGAACTTGGCGGTGCTGTATTTGAGGTGTTTCCAGAAATAGCTGTACAAATGAAAAAGCCAGATATCGAAATTCGTGTTGAAATCCGTAAAGAAGGCGCCTATCTTTCCTTTGAAACAATTCGTGGTGCTGGTGGCTTACCTGTTGGAACAGGCGGTCGAGGCATGTTGATGCTTTCTGGTGGAATCGATTCGCCGGTAGCTGGATATTTATCAATGAAACGTGGTGTCGAAGTCGAAGCCGTTCATTTTGCCAGCCCACCATACACAAGTGAGCAAGCATTGCAAAAAGCTAAGGACTTAGCTGCAAAAATTGCGCCTTACGCTGGTAGTATCCAGTTTATTGAAGTTCCATTCACTGAAATCCAAGAAGAAATCAAACGAGTCGTGCCAGAAGGTTATCTAATGACGGTGACTCGCCGGATGATGCTACGCTTAACAGATGCCATTCGTGAACAAAGAAAAGGATTAGTGATCATCAATGGAGAATCACTAGGACAAGTAGCCTCACAAACCTTACAAAGTATGGTAGCGATCAATGAAGTGACTTCTACGCCGATCATTCGTCCTGTTGTTTCAATGGATAAAGGTGAAATTATTGAAATTGCAGAAAAAATCGATACGTTTGAATTAGCGATCCAGCCATTTGAAGATTGTTGTACAATTTTTGCTCCACCTCAGCCAAAAACCAGACCAAAACTAGACAAAGCCCAAGCTTATGAAGCTCGTTTAGATATTGAAGGATTGATGACTCGATCAATGGCAGGGCTGAAAGTTAGTGAAATAACTGAAACAAGTGAACAGAACGAAGAATTTTCTGATTTCCTATAAAAGTTGAAAGAACAGACTTGATAACGCTATCGAATCTGTTCTTTTTTTTATTAGGTTTTTCTAATACCAGTTATATTTTTCACAAACAAGTTGCTCCTATTCTCGAAGCATGCTAAACTATATATGTGAAATAAGTAACAAGGAGGCTAGAAAATGAAAGAATTACATAAAGAAAAAAAAATGCCAAAAGCAACTGCAAGACGATTGCCACTGTATTTACGCTATTTAAAAATGTTAGGAGATTCTGGAGTGACACGGATCAAGTCTAAAGAATTTAGTGATGTGATCCAAGTGCCGCCAGCTACGATCCGTCGTGATTTTTCTCACTTAGGGGAGTTAGGACGTAGTGGTTATGGGTATGATGTACCTTATTTAATTGATGTTTTTAGCCATATTTTAAATACTCAGGAAGAAAAGCGAATTGCTTTGATCGGTTGTGGTAATTTAGGTAAAGCATTAGTCAAAAATAATTTTAGAAGAAATGAAAATTTGAACATTGTGTGTGCATTTGATATAGAAGATGAACTAGTCGGATTATCGATCGATGACATTATTATCCAACCAATGGAAAATTTAGCAGAAGAAATCAAAAAATCAGGTGTAACAGTAGCGATTTCCACAGTTCCAAGTCAATTTGCGCAAGAAGCGATCGACAAAATCGTTGATGCTGGAATTACTGCGATCTTAAACTTTGCTCCGGATCGTGTTACTGTACCACATGATGTAAATGTTCAATATATTGATTTGACGACTGAACTGCAGACATTGATTTATTTTGATGAAACATTTTCAAAAACTAAAATATAAAAGGCAAGAACTTTGTCTTCCATCCTTGCTTCCTCTATACTAAAAAGAGATAGAGAAATTGTTAAGCTTTTAAATTAGAGGAGGAAAAGAAGTATGAAAGTAACAAAAAAAGGCGAAGAAGTAGAAATAGTCGGTGTACAACCTGAAGTCAATGCAAAAGCACCAGAATTTTCACTAAAGAACTTAAATGACGAAGTAGTAAACTTATCTGATTTTGCAGGACAGCCAGTTTTGATCAGCGTGGTACCTGATATCGATACGAGAATTTGTTCATTACAAACAAAACGATTCAATCAAGAAGCTGCTAGAGTAGAAGGCGTAAAATTCATCACGATTTCTAACAATACAAAAGAAGAACAAGCAAATTGGTGTGCAGCTGAAGGCGTTGATATGGAACTTCTTCATGATACAGAAGGAACATTTGGCGAAGCTTATGGTTTATTTATTCCAGCAATGGGTCGTTTAGCTCGTGGCATTTTTATTATTGATAAAGAAGGCAAGATTGTTTATGAAGCAATTTCTACAGAAATTGCGGAAGAACCGGATTATGCTACTGCGCTAGAACAAGTAAAAGCAGTTCGCTAATTTTTTTCAAATTGACTTCTATTCAACTTCAATGTTAAAATGTAACAAAGACCGTGAACAAGAGGAGTACTACTGGCATCGTCATAGAGAGAAAATCATTTGGTGGAAGATTTTCACATAACCAGTAAGAAGGTAGCTTGGGAGTCAATGATTTGAATTCAGTAGAATGATTCGAGTAGTGATCGTTACCTCACGAATGAGCGGTGTTTGGATAGTCAGGCACAATTTAGGTGGTACCGCGTATAATGTTTATACGCCCTAAAATACGAAAGTATTTTAGGGCTTTTTGCATGTTCATCACTACCATAATTTGAATTAAAAACAGAAAGAAGGAACCTGTATGTCAGAAGAAAAAAATCTACCGACAAAATACCAGCCCACAGAAGTGGAACAAGGCCGTTATCAAAAATGGTTGGACCAAGATTTATTCAAACCAAACGGCAATAAAGAAGCAAAACCCTATTCAATCGTAATCCCACCACCAAATGTGACTGGTAAACTACATTTAGGTCATGCTTGGGATACAACATTACAAGATATGATCATCCGCCAAAAAAGAATGCAAGGTTTTGATACTTTATGGCTTCCAGGAATGGATCATGCGGGTATTGCAACACAAGCAAAGGTTGAAGAAAAATTAGCAGAACAAGATATTTCCCGTTACGATTTAGGACGTGAAAAATTTGTAGAGCAAGTGTGGGATTGGAAAGAGGAATATGCTTCTCATATCCGTGAACAATGGGCAAAAATGGGTCTCTCGTTAGATTATAGCCGTGAACGTTTCACTTTAGATGAAGGCTTGTCAGAAGCTGTCCGCAAAGTCTTTGTTTCTTTATATGAAAAAGACTTGATCTATCGTGGCGAATACATCATTAACTGGGACCCAAAAGCGAAAACGGCTTTATCTGATATCGAAGTTATCCACAAAGATATCGAAGGTGCGTTTTACCATATGAGTTATCCACTGACTGACGGCACAGGAGTTGTGGAAATCGCAACGACTCGTCCTGAAACTATGTTGGGAGATACAGCGATCGCGGTTCATCCTGATGACGAGCGTTACCAAGCGTTGATTGGCAAAACAGTTACATTGCCTTTAATGGACAAAAAAATCCCAATCATTGCGGATGAATATGTAGATATGGAATTTGGAACAGGTGTGGTAAAAATTACACCAGCTCATGATCCAAATGACTTTGAAGTGGGTAACCGTCATGATTTACCTCGTGTAAATGTCATGAATGAAGATGGCTCTATGAACGATTTAGCTGGTAAATACGCAGGGATGGATCGTTTCGCTGCACGTAAATTGATTGTTTCTGATCTAAAAGAAATGGGTCGCTTGATTAAAATTGAAACAATGAATCACAGTGTTGGACATTCAGAACGTACAGGTGTAGTTGTTGAACCTCGTTTATCCACACAATGGTTTGTTAAAATGGCACCACTTGCTGAAAAAGCCATCAAAAATCAAGACACAGAAGATGCAGTAGAATTTTATCCACCACGCTTTAACCAAACATTCTTACGTTGGATGGAAAATGTTCATGACTGGGTAATTTCACGTCAATTATGGTGGGGACATCAAATTCCTGCTTGGTATCATAAAGAAACGGGAGAAATGTACGTTGGTATGGAAGCACCAGCAGATGCAGAAAATTGGACCCAAGATTCAGATGTATTAGATACTTGGTTTAGTTCTGCTTTATGGCCGTTTTCAACAATGGGTTGGCCTGATGAGGAAGCAGCTGATTATCAACGTTATTTCCCAACAAGTACATTAGTGACAGGTTACGATATCATCTTCTTCTGGGTTAGCCGTATGATGTTCCAAAGCTTAGAGTTTACTGAAAAAGCGCCGTTTAAAAATGTTTTGATGCATGGTTTGATCAGAGCAGAAGATGGACGTAAAATGAGTAAATCACTAGGTAACGGAATCGATCCAATGGAAGTCATCGATAAATATGGGGCAGATGCGTTGCGTTGGTTTATGTCAAATGGTTCAACACCAGGTCAAGATATGCGTTTCAGCTATGAAAAAATGGATGCATCTTGGAACTTTATCAATAAAATCTGGAATGCTAGTCGTTTTGTGATCATGAATGTTGAAGGAATGTCTTATGAAGATATTGACTTTAGTGGTGAAAAAACTGTAGCAGACCGCTGGATTCTAACGCGTCTAAACGAAACAGTTGCACGTGTTACTGATTTATTTGACCGCTTTGAATTTGGTGAAGCAGGTCGCCAGTTATATAACTTTATCTGGGATGATTTCTGTGACTGGTATATCGAAATGAGTAAAGAAATTCTATATGGCGAAAATGAATCTGCAAAACAAACAACACGTAGTATTTTAGTGTATACATTAGACCAAATTTTACGTCTATTACACCCAATCATGCCGTTTGTGACAGAAGAAATCTGGGAAAATATTCCGCATGAAGGTGTATCCTTAGTTGTTGCAGATTATCCTGTAGTTCACGAAGAATTTTCAGATGAAACAGCCGCTCGTGGGATGGAAGTCTTAAAAGAAGTGATTCGTGCAGTGCGAAATATTCGTGCTGAAGTGAATACACCACTTTCTAAGCCAATCACATTATTGATCAAAACAAGTGATGAAGCTGTTGATAAATTTTTGATCGACAATACAAATTATATTGAGCGTTTCTGTAATCCAGATGAGTTAACAATTGCAAGTGATATTATTGCGCCTGAATTAGCGATGTCAGCTGTGTTAACAGGAGCAGAACTATACTTACCACTTGCTGGTTTGATCAACGTGGAAGAAGAAATTGCTCGTCTAGAGAAAGAATTAGATAAATGGACACAAGAAGTCAAACGTGTTCAAGGGAAATTAGCGAATGAACGTTTTGTTTCCAATGCACCAGATGATGTTGTAGAAGCTGAGAAAGCAAAAGAAAAAGACTATCTAGAGAAACAAGTAGTCGTGAAAGAACGAATTGCACAATTACGTACAGTGAATTAATGAACAAAAAAGACAGAAATGACATGCTTTATGCCATTTCTGTCTTTTTTAATTGTTCTAACTAATCAAAAACCGATTAAACAAGAACAACAACGCATATCCATAAGTTCCAACTGACCAAAATTTAAAAATAAACAAGACTTTCATATATTCCTTAAACGGTAGCTCAGCTAGCCCTGCAACTAAACAAGTCAAATCGTCTGGCGCAAAAGGAACCAACAACGTAACAATCATTAACTTCTTAATGCCCTTTTCAGGACGGTCTAACATTTTTTCAAATTTTAAATACCGTTTCTTAGAAAGAATCAACTGAGCAAATGGTTTTCCGTAATAACGTGCCAGCCAATAGACGATAACATCACCAATCATCAAACCGATATAACTATAAATCAACCCTGGGATACTGCCAAACATCAGCATACCCACAAGCGTTGAAATTCCACCTGGAAGAATCGGCACAATCACTTGGAGCATTTGCAAAAAGATAAAGATCAAAATCGCGTATTCTCCAAATTGATTTATAAAATCATGTAAAGACTGAACAGAATGAAAAATACCTTTATAATAACCGTAAATCACTAAACCAGTAAAACAAATAACTCCTATAATCGGCAGTACATAGATAATTCGTTTTAGAATTTTTTTCCCCATGGCTGCAGTTTCCTTTCACCGTTACTTCGATTTTCGTATCTTAAATCGTTTTAATAGTTGATAAAATAATACGCCTAAAAGAACAGAAATGCTAATCAAAAATCCCACAATGAAATTTCGTTGCTGATAATGCATCGTGATGTGATGCTTTCCAGAAGTTAATTCAATTCCTGTAAAATTCCCTAAAACAGATGTCGCTTTAACTTTTTTCCCATCAACTGTGATGCGCCAATTTTTATCGTAAGGCACTGCTAAGTATAGCAATGAATTCTCTGAATCTGTAACTGTGACTTCTCCTTTTAATGTGCCCGATACTGCTTGGTCAAGCTGGATCGCTTGAGTTTTTTGTTTGGTAATAAATGAATCGAATACCTCTTGCTGTAACGTTTTTAATTCAATTTTTTGTTCCCCAACTTCTTTTTCAGACTCAAATTCGATTTGTACAACTTCATCTTTTTTGAAATAACCAAGATTAAACAATTGATTTGTTACGATATAAACAGCTGGCTGAATCTTTTCCCCATTTACTTTAAAAGAAGTGACTTTCTTCCAGTCGATTTCTGGAGCATAAAGATAAAGTTCCCCATTTGCTGTTGTTTTTGTAGTAAGGGTATAGTTATTATCTGCTTGTGCAGTCCAAGCTACGTTTTGTGTATCTTGAAAATAAGTTTGCTTCCGTTCTTGTATTTGTTGCAAAATCATTTCCTGATTTTTTAACGGTTGATTTTTAGCTAATTTCAGCTCACCGAATTCTTGTGGCACTAAAAAGCCCATACCAATTGCTTCATTATTTTCATAAACATTTGTCGATGGATCATTTGACAGGTTTTCTTGGTGTAATTTCAGCTCTGGTGTCAGTTGATAATTCACATTTAAAAGTAAATTGATAACTTGAGATTCATCAACATAAGCGATTCTACGATCATTTTTTTGATATAAACCTAGCGCATGCAGCGTATCTTGTGTTTTAGCATCCAAGGTTGAGGTATAACTTGAAACACCAGCATAACCATATAAAATCGGATTATTATAGCCATTATTTTTCTCGCGATATCCTGCATCATCAGAGTCAATCGTCTGTTTGATCCGAAATAAATCCCCTTGTTTATTTTGCAAATCAGAAATGATCGTATCTTGAATTTGATACGTGTGTGCAAATTTTTCTTGATTACCAAAAGGGATGTCCTTAAAACTAATCCAAAAATTAAAGACTAATTCAGAGCAGACAATTAAGAATAGGACTGTATAAATTCCAATCTGTTGTAGGCCTCGTGTTTTTTGACTTAAAATAATGAGACTATATATTAGCCAAATACCAAATAGGCTGATAAGAAAATAATGATCGGATAACAAAAAAATTTTTTCTTTTGAAAATTTTAGCGCCACATAACCAATAATCAATAACGCAGAAAAGACACTTGGTACGACAATACTTAATGTAGCTCCTTGTTTTAATTTCAGAAACGCTTCATACGCAAACTTTATCATCAAAAAACTAAAGATAAATGTATTTCGATAAGGGAATCCCGCCGGACTTTGAAACATATGCCAAATCGTATTAACAAGTTCTAACCAGAAACTCAAGAAAATAAATCCAACTAGAAAGGCTACTCCAAGTTTTTCCTTTTTAGAAATCGTGGATAGTTGGAAATATGCAATAAAAAGTAAGACCATCAATAGTCCAGAAAAAATCGTTGGCAAATGCTCTAAGCGCCACTCAAAATTAACACTGCCAAGACCTAGTTGCGAAAGAAAATTAAAACCAAAATTGGGTGTAGGCAAAAATGTATGCCAATCAAAACTTGTCTTCTTTGTCGCTAACATCCCTTCGATAGCTGGAATCAAAATAAAACTTGTACTAATCCCTGTTAAAAAGGAAGTCACAAAGAACAAGCGGCCTTCTTTGATAAAGTGCCACACAGATTTTTTTTCTGACGTTTCCGTTTTTTGATAATACCAAAAAAAGCTATAACACACAGCGAAAATACAGAGCATATACCCCATATAATAATTTGTAACAATTGCTAAAAATAATGATACTGAATAAAGAACATACTTCTTATGATCCCATAACCGCTGAATCCCCAATACCAGTAAAGGCAGTAAAATCAATGCATCTAGCCACATAAAGTTCAAACAATAGACAGTCACAAACCCACATAGACTATATGAAGTCGAAAAAAGCAACGTTGCAAATGTAGATTGCTGATATGTTTTTTGAAGATAATAAAACATCGAACTACCCATAAAAGAAATTTTTAGAGTAATAATCAGTAAGATAGCAAGTGGTAGCTGTTCATAAGAAAACAGCAACGCTAAAATATTGAATGGACTTAACAAATAATACGCACTTAGAGGTAAAATCGTTCCGCCAAGTGCATCGGAAAATGAATAAAGTGAATAAGTTTCACCTTGGAAAAATTGCTTAAATGCACTTAAAAACGGCATGTATTGTGTACCTAGATCACTAACTAAGAGATTATTATTTCCAAAAGGTGCTAAACCTAAAATTGACCAAAGTATGATCAATAATAAAAACGGAAGAAGAAAACTACCGCCGATCAATAAACTTTTTTTTGATTTTGACATATTTTATACTGCTCCTCTATTCTAATGATTTGTAACTGTTTTAGGATAAAGGTCTAATCGATCCTGAAAAACCAAACGAGCTACCTGCCACAATTCTATTTTTGAAAACGAATTATTTACAAAATGAAACTTATTGAATTTCTTTCTAAGATTCTAGTCTATCATGGGATTAGGTCTTGATGCAAAAGAATTTATGTTCACGTTGAACATAGAACCTTGTTTATTTTATCATAATTGTTTCTATTTAAAAGCTTGAAGTCTGTTGTGTCTATTTTTTTATAGTAAATCAATGATTTATGCAATTAAAGTCTTTAATTAGTGAAAAGCATTCTTGCTTTCGATATAATAGAAGATGAGGAGTTGATAAAATGTCATTAACGATAGAAGAAGCAATAGATTGGGTCCATAGCAGACTGCCATTTGGTTCTAGACCAGGTCTTGATCGAGTGGAAGCATTATTAAAAAGAGTCGGTAATCCAGAAGAAAAAGTACCAACCATTCATATTGCTGGTACGAATGGAAAAGGTTCGACTGTAACTTATCTACGGTGTATGTTAGAAGAATTAGGGCTTACTGTGGGAACCTTTACTTCTCCATATATTGAGCATTTTAACGAACGGATTTCGATTAATGGACGTGGCATAACAGACGCTCACATTATCCAATATGTAGAAAAATACCAAGAATTAATTAAAGAAATGGATCAACAGCCGGAGAGTGCAGGAATCACTGAATTTGAAACATTGACTGTTATGGCACTTGATTACTTTTTAGATGAACAAGTAGATATCGCTATCATTGAAGTCGGACTTGGTGGCTTGTTAGATAGCACCAATGTAGTCAAACCACTTCTGACAGCAATTACAACGATCGGCAAAGATCACACAGAAATTTTAGGTGACACGCTTGAAAAAATTGCCTTTCAAAAAGCTGGGATCATTAAAGAAACAATTCCTGTTGTGACTGGTAATATTGAAGAAGAAGCATTTGTAGTGATCGATGAAGTTGCTAGGGAAAAACACAGTAAAGTATACCGTTATGATAAAGATTATAAAGTTGAATATCTGCATCCAGATAAAAACTGGGGTGAAGTGTTTCATTTTTATGGAGAATCTGGAAAACTACCTAATGTAAAAGTCCCGTTGTTAGGGCGTCACCAAGTAGAAAATGCGGCTGTGGCCATTCAACTATTTTATCTTTATTGTCAAATGCAGCAAATCAATTTTTCGGATCGAGATGTGTATCAAGGCTTAACTCAGGCGCAATGGCCAGCTCGAATGGAAAAAATCAGCGATGAACCGTTGATTGTGTTGGATGGTGCTCATAATGATCATGCGATGCGTCGTTTAGCTGAAAATCTGAAAAAAGAATTTCAAAATCGAGAAATCCACATCTTATTCTCAGCTTTAGCATCGAAAAATATCGAGCAAATGATTGCTATATTAAGAAAAGTACCCAATGTCCATTTGTATTTGACAACCTTCGATTATCCAAAAGCAATCGACTTAACAAAAATGGAACATTTTGAAGATGATAAAACGGAAATCGTTTCATTGTGGCAATTTGGGTTGGGTGAGATTTTAGAAAAAATGTCGGCAGATGATTTGATGTTAGTGACGGGATCCCTTTACTTTGTTTCACAAGTACGTGAATTATTGTTGAATCTAGGCTCAGACGATGAGGGGTAGGTTATTGAGAGAAAGAGAAAACCTAAATGAGGTAAAGAACACCTTATTTAGATTTTCCTGTTTTTCAGCCAGGGTCAACCAGCTCGTTCAGCTTTTGATCATATCTAGCTTCACGAGCTAGCTTTTCGGAAAAAAGATAAATTAATGAATGAGATAAAAAGCATCTCAGTCATAATTTCCTATTTTTCAGTCAAAGCTAAACGAGCTCGTTCAGCTTTTAAAATTAGGAGGACAAGATGAAAAAAATTGATGGCGTAATTTTTGATATGGATGGATTGTTATTTGATACAGAACTGATTTATTATCAGTCAACGCAAAAAATCGCAGATGCGATGAACTTTCCATACAGCAAAGAAGTTTATTTGCAGTTTTTAGGAGTATCAGATGAAGAAGTACAAGAAAATTATCATCGAATCTATCAGGATTTCGGTAAAGAAAAAGTGGATGAGTTTATCCAACGTTCGTATGACGATACCTATCAAGTCTTTGAATCAGGTGAAGTTCCATTAAAAGAAGGTGTTTTGGAGTTACTAGATTTTCTTGATCAACAAGAGATTCCAAGAATCGTCGCTTCAAGCAATGTCCGTCCAGCAATTGAATTATTACTAGATGGTGCTGGAATCAAGAATCGCTTTTCCGGAATTGTTTCGGCAGAAGATGTGACTCGAGCAAAACCAGATCCAGAAATTTTCCAAAAAGCACTAGCTAATCTTGGGACAAAAGCGGATAATACGTTGATTTTTGAAGATTCATTTCATGGTGTAACCGCGGCTGATGCAGCAGGGATTCCAGTAATCATGGTACCAGACTTATTAGCCCCAACAAGTGAAATCAAAGAAAAAACAGTAGAAATTTTGAACAGCCTGACACAAGCTCCAGCGTATTTAAAAAAATAAATTTAGCACTCCTTTGCGTATCTTTTATTAGAAGCGTATAAAGGAGTGATTTTTTGATTAAAGAAGAAAAATTATTTATTAGAGAAATGCCGGAAGATTGTTTACCTCGTGAACGATTGGAAGTTGTAGGTGAAAAAGCTTTATCAAATCAAGAGCTATTAGCAATTTTACTAAGAACTGGATCTAAGAATACAAATGTAATGGAAGTCGCTTCTAAATTTTTGAATTACTTCAATCATCTATATGAATTAAAAAATGCTACACTTACTGAAATGATGGAGATCAAAGGAATTGGCCGAATCAAAGCAATCGAACTTAGAGCAGCAATTGAGTTTGGCTATCGGATTCAGCAGAGTACTCAGATGAAGTTAGGCAAGGTTTCTTCTAGTTACCAGATTGCTCAAAATTTAATGTACGAATTACAGGATTTTCAACAGGAACATTTGGTTTGTTTATATTTGAACACGAAAAATGAAGTGATCAAACAAGAGACTGTTTTTAAAGGATCGCTGAACCAAAGTGTTGCACATCCAAGAGAAATCTTTCGCAGTGCGGTAAAGTATTCTGCTGCACGCTTGATTCTCGCTCATAATCATCCATCAGGCAATCCGACTCCATCGGAAAGTGATATTCATTTCACGCAAAGAATGCAAGAATGTGGGAAAATGATGGGGATCGAGGTACTAGATCATATTATCATTGGAGAACAAGTTTACATCAGCATGAGAGAAGAAAATTTTTTTGCGGCAGACTAACTAGATTTCTTGCAAAAATAAGGGTTCGCATGTACAATGTTAGTGTAATCTTGTTTGGGACAATATAGAAGTTTTAATTTTAAAACCCTCTATCGTATACGGGCAATGTTACAATATTTAGTGCTTAAGCACGAGGAGGAACAAAGAATGGAACAAGGAACAGTAAAATGGTTTAACGCAGAAAAAGGATTCGGATTTATCTCTCGCGAAGACGGAAGCGACGTATTCGTACACTTCTCAGCTATCCAAGGAGACGGATTCAAAACTTTAGAAGAAGGCCAATCAGTAAGCTTCGATGTTGAAGATTCAGATCGTGGACCTCAAGCAGTAAACGTAGAAAAAAACTAATTCATCCATTCCAAAACATCTGACATTTGTCAGATGTTTTTTTTTGCTGTGAAACACTGCGATTGAGAAACAGAGCAGATGTTGAACAGTACTAGACGACCAAAGGGAGAGTAGTAACCTTACTAGTGAAACACCTGCATTTATACTTAAAAAAAGAAAATCATTAATGTACCTTCAATTAAAAAAAGAACTAAGCAAGAAAAAATCTAATACAAAACAAAAAAGGCATCTGTGACTATTATTCACTAGATACCTTTAAATCGTATTAGAACTTGAATCGTTCATTTAGGTTGATAACTCCTTAAATAGATTTTTTCAATTCTTTTACTGCTTGTGTAATCGTGATACCATAAGCAATATTTGCTTGGTCATTTGCATCAATAGCCATAAACAAATTTTTCTTTGTATCAAGTGCTACACGGTATTTTAATACTTTATTACCAAATGTCATAATAATTCTCCTCTCTTGATTCTTATGAAAGGCAACGATATCTGATAACGAAATTCCATGGTTACTATAACATGCTTTGCTAAAAGTGTAAAGAGGGAAGTTTAAGTTCTAGCAGTATTTTTGTTGAAAGCCCTTTTTTGTAGTACAATGAAGCTATCAAAGAAGGAGGTTTTTATCATGGGAGAAACGTATAAGAATATTTTAGTTGCTGTGGATGGTTCGGATCAATCAGAAAAAGCATTTCAAGAAGCGGTTAAAATTGCTAAACGAAATAATGCTGCATTACACATTTTGTATGTTATTGAAGAAATGGGCAATTATTTTGGCGAATTGACAATGTCAATGGGAACAATGATGGAAGAACTTCGCACAAGAGAAGAAGAAGCAATGAAGGAAAGAGAGTCAAAAGCTCTTGAACTAGGACTGACCCAAGTATTTACGTATGTTATGTATGGCTATCCGAAAACGTTGATTGCTGATTTTACAGAGTCAAAAGAACCAATCGATTTGATTGTAATTGGCAGAACTGGTTTAAATGGTTTTGAAAGGTTGATGGTAGGCTCAACGACCTCTTACGTTGTTAATCATACAAAGGCCAATGTTTTAGTGGTGAATAATATAGTATAGAAAAAAGGCAATTGACAGATAAAATCCGTCAGTTGCCTTTTTTTGATAGTCAAACTCATGATGTCATGATCATTGGTAAAATCATTGGATGACGTTCTGTTTTTTCAAATAAGAACGGTTGTAAAGCCGCTGTAATTGCATCACACAATTTTGCTTCTGTACAATTTTCATCACGCAATGCTTCACGGATCGCGTTAAATAATAAACGTTGTCCTTCATGGATCATTTCGCCAGATTCTCTCATATAAACAAATCCGCGAGATAAAATATCTGGACCAGCTAAGATTTCTTTATTTTTAATATCGACTGTAGCAACGGCAAGAACCAATCCTTCTTCAGAAAGAATTCGGCGGTCACGCAAGACCACATTACCGATATCACCGACACCGTTACCATCTACATAAACATCGTTAGCGTTAAAGTGTCCAGCAATATGTGCATCATCAGCGGTCAGTGCTAAAACATCACCATTTTCCATAATGAAACAATTGTCAGCAGGAACACCGACATCTTGTGCTAACGAAGCGTGGATTTTCAACATTCTAAATTCACCGTGAACAGGGACAAAATATTTTGGCTTCATTAAACGCAACATTAATTTTTGTTCTTCTTGCCCGCCATGACCGGAAGTATGGATATTGTTGATTTTACCATGGATAACTTCGGCACCTGCTTCTGAAAGAAGATTGATCAAACGGTTTACACTTGTTGTATTACCAGGAATTGGTGAACTTGAAAAGATAACAGTATCACCAGGCTGTACTGAAATTTGACGGTGAGTTCCGTTAGCAATCCGGCTCAAAGCAGCCATCGGTTCACCTTGTGAGCCTGTACATAAAATCATTGTTTCATTTGCAGGCAGCTGATTTAATTCAGAGGCATCTACGAAAGTCCCTTTAGGAACGTTGATGTAACCTAAACGTTCACCATTGACAATCGCATTTTCCATACTGCGCCCAAATACCGCAATCTTACGCCCCGTTTTAACCGCTGCATCAGCAGCTTGTTGCAGTCGGAAAATATTTGAAGCAAAACTGGCAAAAATAATTCGTCCTTCGATTTTTTCGAAAATTTTTAAAATAGAAGAGCCAATTGTTTTTTCTGATTTAGTAAAGGTTGGAATTTCAGCGTTTGTACTATCTGAAAGCAGACACAAAACGCCTTCATCACCTAATTTTGCCATCCGATGTAAGTTTGCTGGTTCACCGACTGGCGTAAAGTCAAACTTAAAATCACCTGTTGCAACGATATTGCCGGAAGGAGTCTTAACGACTACACCTAAAGCATCGGGAATACTATGCGTTGTTCTAAAAAAGCTTACAGATGTTTTACGGAAGCGAATCACTGTATCTTCATTGATTTCATGCATCTCGGCATCACACAATAAACCATGTTCATCTAATTTATTAGTGATCAAAGCTAAAGCTAAAGGCCCAGCATAAATCGGTATGTTTGCCTGACGCAATAAATACGGTACACCACCGATATGATCTTCGTGTCCATGAGTGATAACTAACGCTTTAATTTTGTGCAGGTTTTGAACGATGTAGCTGTAATCTGGAATAACATAGTCGATCCCAAGCAAATCATCTTCTGGAAATTTGATTCCAGCATCAATAATGATGATCTCATCTTGGAATTGAACCCCATAAGTGTTCTTTCCGATCTCGCCCAAACCGCCTATAGCAAAAACGCCGGTTTCATTGTTTTTTATATTTACTTTCATACTAAAACTCCGTTAAAGAAAATTCCGCATGCTCTTGCTCATAAGCTAAGTGATTTTCATCAAGCGCTTGAATGTATTCAATATTATATGGGGTATTTTCTTCTACTTGTTGACGAACGATAACATCGTTTTCTGCTTCAACATAGATTGATTTTGTATCTTCTCTTTTTGGGTTTCTTGTTTTTGTTTCTTGATAATAAACTTTATAAATCATAGTTTTTTCTCCTTTATCTGCCAATGCAGTTGGTTATTTATTTTTAATAATTTCTTACTGTAATTTTGAACACAACAAAATGAGGTGGTTGACCACCTGAAAAACAATTGTCATCAAAAACATCAGTTGATGATGATATGAAGCCTCGACTTTGCTTCACGTTACTTGTTTTATGGAAACTATCTTTCTTCAACCGTCCCTTGTGTTGTGTTGTACAACAATTAATCGTATTTTATCATAAAACAGCGAATAAGTATAGAAACAGACTTGTTACTTTAAAGAAAACCTTAGTATTCATTTGGTTTGTCTAAAGGAGTAGATTTCTTTTTATTAAAATACAAATTCAGAAAAACTAGATGAAGTAAAAAGACAATGGCTAAGGTAGTGGTCATCAATGGGTTTTGGACAATCAGACAAGGAATCGCAAAAACCACAAATAAAGTTGAAAATAATTTTACTCTGCCTAGCGGTGTGATCTTTTTTTCCACAATAGATTCTTGGATATATTTTTGATAATAGGTGGATTTAATAAATTTTGTATACAGATAATCAGAACTGCGCATCCAGAAAAAGGCAGTTAAAATATAAAAAATCGTTGTAGGTAAAATTGGTAGAAAAATCCCTAAAGTTCCTAACCCAAATGTGAGACATCCTAAAGAAATATAAAGTATTTTTTTCATAGCTTGATCCTATCGCTTTCATCCTATTTTAGTTTGAAAATTAAAGTAACTACCATTATAACATAGTAAAAATGTTCCAGTTTAGTATTCACTTGAAAACTGTAGGATTTTCATTTAAATATAATTTACCTGACTATTAGTTTTATGCTATAGTGGAAGTACTGGGTAAAAAATTGTAATAGGAGATGATAGATTGAAATTGATGTGGCGTTACACGATGAGATATAAGAAATTATTGTTTTTAGATTTCATTTGTGTTTTTGGATTTATATTGATAGAACTAGGATTACCAACGATTTTAGCACGAATGATCGATGTGGGGATCAAAAATAATGACTATGCTTATGTAAAACAGCAAGGCTTGTTGATGATCGGAATCACAGTTGTTGGTGTGGCGATGAATATTATGTTGGGGTATTTTGGCGCACGAATGACAACAAATATTGTCCGTGATATTCGAGATGATCTATTTGAAAAAGTACAGACTTTTTCCCATCGTGAATATGAAACAATAGGTGTATCTTCGCTGATTACTAGAACGACAAATGATGCGTATCAAATCATGTTGTTTATGGGGAATATTTTGCGTATTGGTTTCATGACACCGATGATGTTTTTCGTCAGCTTATATATGGTTATGCGAACAAGTCCGTCATTAGGTTGGTTTGTTTTAGGTGCGTTGCCGTTTCTTTTGGCCGCCGTGGTATTGATTGCTAAAATATCTGAACCTTTATCAAATAAACAACAAAAAAATCTAGATGGAATCAACGGAATTTTACGAGAAAATCTTTCCGGTTTACGAGTGATCCGGGCGTTTGTTAATGAGAAGTTTGAAGAAAGCCGTTTTAGCAAAGTCAATGAAGACTATACGAAAAGCTCAAAAAGCTTGTTCCGTTTGATGGCAGCAGCTCAACCAGGATTTTTCTTCTTATTTAATATCGTAATGGTATTAATCATTTGGAATGGTGCGCTACAAATCGACCAAGGCAGCTTATTAGTTGGTGATTTGATTGCGTTTATTGAATATATTTTCCACGCATTATTTTCGTTTATGTTATTTGCCAGTGTGTTCATGATGTACCCTCGTGCGGCTGTTTCAGCTCGTCGAATTCAAGAAGCATTTGATATGGAGCCAGTGATTCGTGAAAATGAAGCAGGCGTAACAGAAACAAAAACTAAAGGCTACTTAGAATTTAAAAATGTTACATTTGCTTATCCTGGACATTCAGAAAGTCCTGTGATCCGTAATGTTAATTTCACAGCATCCCCTGGAGAAACGGTGGCGTTTATCGGAAGTACTGGGAGTGGGAAATCTACTTTGATCCAATTGATTCCACGTTTTTATGATGTTTCAGAAGGTGAAGTATTGCTTGATGGAGTGGATGTACGTGATTACAAATTAAGTACACTACGCAATAAGATCGGTTATATTCCGCAAAAAGCGTTACTATTCACAGGAACAATCGCAGAAAATATGCGTTATGGTAAAGAGGACGCAACTCTTGAAGAGATGGAATTAGCTGCCGAGATTGCCCAAGCGACAGAGTTTATTTCTCAAAAGCCTGATGGCTATGATGAGCTTCTTTCAGAAGGTGGAACAAACTTCTCGGGTGGTCAAAAACAACGTTTGGCAATTGCTAGAGCTGTAATACGTCGTCCAGAAGTTTATATATTTGATGACAGTTTCTCAGCATTAGATTATCAAACCGATGCAAATTTAAGAGCTCGTTTGAAAAAAGAAACAACCGAATCAACTGTTCTGATCGTGGCACAACGTGTGGGAACGATCATGCATGCAGATAAGATCGTTGTTTTAAATGAAGGAGATGTCGTTGGCATCGGAACCCATCGTGAATTACTTGAGAATTGCCCTATCTATTATGATATTGCTGCTTCTCAATTGTCAGAGGAGGAATTAGCATGAAAAACGCACTCTCTTCTATTAGACGTTTAGGTAGATATATCAACCCGTATAAAGGAACATTTATTTTAGTGATTATCTTTACGATTTTAACTGTTGCTTTTAATGCTGCGTTGCCGTATGTTTCAGGACTGCCCATCACAGAAATTAGTAAAAATGTTGCTGAAGGAACGGGTTTGAATTACTCATATATCATTCAATGCCTGATTTGGATTTTGATTGTAGGACTTGGCTATTGTGCCGCACAATTTTTGTCAGGATTTTTGATGGCAACAGTTGTTCAGCATTCTATGCGCGATTTACGTCGAGATATCGATGAAAAAATCAATCGCTTGCCAGTTTCTTATTTTGATAAAAATCAACAAGGAAATATTTTATCTCGTGTAACGAATGATGTGGATGCTGTGAGTAATGCGATGCAGCAAAGTTTCATTAATATTGTCTCAGCTATTTTAGGAATTGTAATGGCTGTTGTGATGATGTTTTATATCAATTGGTTGATGGCGCTGATTTCGATCATAATGATTCCTTTGTCATTATTTATCTCAAAAACAATCGTTGGTATCTCACAAAAATATTTCCAAGGAATGCAAAATGCACTTGGAAATTTAAATGGTTATGTACAAGAAAATATGACTGGTTTTAGTGTGTTAAAACTTTACGGACGAGAAAAAGAAACCTTACAAGGCTTTAAAAAAGTTAACCATAACTTGAATAGCTTTGGTTTTAAAGCAACATTTATTTCAGGGTTGATGTTACCACTTGTTCAAATGACAGCTTATGGTACCTATATCGGTATGGCTGTTTTAGGTAGTTATTATGTGATTACTGGAGCTATCGTGGTTGGACAATTACAAGCATTCATCCAATATATTTGGCAAATCAGTCAGCCAATGGGAAACATCACGCAACTGTCAGCAGCATTGCAAAGCGCTTCTGCCGCAACGACACGCGTGTTTGAAATTTTGGATGAGCCTGAAGAAGAATTGAATGAACATAATATTCCGTTACCAGAAAAAGTTCAAGGTTCTGTTCAGTTTGACAATGTCAGCTTTAGTTATGATCCAGCGAAACCATTGATCAGAAATTTGAACTTTGAAGTAAAAGCAGGTCAAACAGTTGCTATAGTTGGTCCAACTGGTGCCGGAAAAACCACATTAATCAATTTATTGATGCGCTTTTATGATGTTAATGCTGGAGCAATCAAAATCGACGGTATCGATACGAAGAAAATGGATCGAAGTGATGTCCGCTCTGTCTTTGGGATGGTCTTACAGGATGCCTGGCTATATGAAGGAACGATTGCTGATAATATCCGCTTTGGTAAATTAGATGCGACTGATTATGAAGTTGTGGATGCAGCTAAGACAGCTAATGTTGATCACTTTATCCGCACAATGCCTGATGGCTACGAGATGGAAATCAATTCTGAAGGAGACAATGTTTCTCTAGGGCAAAAACAATTATTGACGATTGCTAGAGCAGTAATTTCTGATCCAAGAATTTTGATTTTAGATGAAGCGACAAGTTCAGTTGATACTCGTCTGGAAGCTTTGATTCAAAAAGCGATGGAACGAGTAATGGAAGGGCGCACAAGTTTTGTGATCGCACACCGTTTATCAACGATTCGTGAAGCTGATTTGATTCTTGTTATGAACCAAGGAGAAATCATTGAAAAAGGAACGCATAACGAGCTATTAGAGCAAGGCGGTTTTTATGAAAAGCTGTATAATAGTCAATTTGCTGAAGATGGCGATTACGATTAACAAGTATGAAGGAAAGACACCGATTAAGGGGGTCTTTCCTTTTTTTGATGGGGATGAAGAAGCATTTTTAACTACGTAATTTAGCCGAATTTGTTATACTAAGGTCAGTAGAAGAGGTGAACGATATGACAAAAGAGTATTTTATTGCAGCAAGTGCCGATGTTTATGGTAATGTTGTGCTAGCTAAAGATACTAGTATTTGGTTTCAATCGGTGCTTAGAGGAGATAACAATGCAATTACGATCAATGCTGGAAGTAACGTACAAGATGGCACCGTGATCCATGTTGATCAGGATGCACCAGTCATAATTGGAGAAAATGTAACAATTGGACACCACTGCATGCTTCATGGTTGTACGATAGAAGACGGAGCCTTGATTGGCATGAGTTCAACGGTTTTAAATCATGCTAAGATTGGGAAAAATAGTTTGATTGGTGCAGGCTCTTTAGTCACTGAAGGAACTGAGATTCCACCTAATGTTTTAGCATTCGGACGTCCAGCTCGAGTTATACGTCCTTTGACGAGAGAAGAAATTCGTAAAAACAAAGAAAATGCACAACATTATGTGGATTTATCGAAAGAATTTGCTGCAGGAAACTTTGAACGTTTAAACTAAAAAAGTGTAATAGTAGGCTGACGATACAAGAAAAGAAAGAGGCGAGGAAGGAATGTTTCTAACTATTAGTGATGAAGCACAAGTAAAATTGACCCCTTACATTGAAAGTAAAGCAGTGATTATTTTGGATTTAGATGATGGTGTTGGCAAGTATTCTAAAATGGGTGTTTGTTCTCTTGATACAAGTTTCCGTTTATTGATATTGGATCAAATGCAGGATAAATCTGATTTTAATTTGACAGTAGATTCGTCTATTGGCGCTATTTATATCAAGGATTACTCTAAACGCTATTTAGATGCAGAGATGGCGCTAGAAGTTGATCCTCGTTTACAAGTATTTAAGTTGAAAAGTCCTAGTGGTATTTTGGATGGGAATGTTCCGATTGTAGATTTACGACCGTAACTAAAAAAACGAGAAGGGAAATTCCTTCTCGTTTTTTTAGTTTGGTCTTTTTAAATCGAATAAGCTATCAATATGAGCATACGTATTACCAGCTAAACGTGCAATCGGTTTGAAGACTTCTGGTAAGATGTATTCACTTTCTTGATCAAATATAGCTTCATCAAAATAAAAATCGGTTATTTCAACAATAAATAAATCAGTAATGATCTGATCGTCATGATTTTTAATTGGGACATATTGATGTAATCGTGCTTCCATACGAATAGGTGCAGCCTTAATTCCGGAAACTGTCACCGAGTTACTGGCAGTTGTTTCTATTTTATTGATGATAATTTCACTTTGATCAGCTGTTAGAGAGGCAGCTGTTTGGTTCATCGATTCAACGACTTGATCGTTCACTAAGTGGATTACCAGTTCCTTCGTGTCTATAATATTTCTAGCAGTATCTTTTATTTCTCCATCTCGTCTAAGAATCGATAGGGTGACTAATGGAATATCAGAAGCCGCAGCGTTAAAAAAGCTGAATGGTGCTGCGTTTACGGTTTCGTGATTTTTATTCAGCGTTGTTACCCATGCGATAGGACGTGGGATGATACTGCCAGATAGAAATTTATAAGCTTGTTTTGCTGACAAAAATTTGGTTGGATAATGCAACATAAGGCTCCTCCATTTCTCTGTTATTAACGTGTTTTATTGGCGTCAGAAGTGTTAAATGGACGAACAAATTCTTCGATTTCTTTTCTTTTTCCTTCTAAAAATGGTGGTAAAGACAATTTTTCTCCTGCAGCTTCATAAGTTTCATCTTCCAAGAAACCTGGTCCATCAGTGGCTAATTCAAATAAAATGTGAGGAGCCGCTCTGAAATAATCAGATTTGAAATAAAAACGTTCAACAAAACCAGAGTTAGGAAATTGAAGTTGATTGATTTTGTTAATCCAAAAGCGTAAAGCATCTTGATCAGCTACACGAAGAGCTAGGTGATGAACATTTCCAAAACCTTCTTGTGCATCTGGAAGATCATCCCGATGTTCAACGATAACACTTCCGCCATTGCCACCTTCACCTACTTCAAATAGATGAAAACTACCTTGCGCATCTACAAGCTTAAAGCCTAAGACTTCAACTAAAACCCGTTGCATATGGTCAAAATCTGCTACAGTGACAAAGACTGGACCTAATCCAATCAAAGCATGCTCAGCTGGAACGTCTGTTTTTTTCCAAGGCGTGCCACTTGCTACACCGTGATTGTTTTCATCAGAGATCAATTGATACTGTTGCTTGTCGAAATCTTCAAATTCAAGGTACTTTTTACCGAAACGTTCTTGAATTTCTCCGTGATCGATTTTATGCTCGTTAAAACGATCGATCCAATAAGTTAAAGAGGCATCATTTTTAACACGAAAAGATGTGCGGGAAATAGTATTTGTCCCTTTACTGCCTTGTGGAATACCTGGAAAGTCGAAAAAGGTCATATCAGTACCAGCAGACCCAAGATCATCTGCAAAAAATAAATGATAAGTTTGAATGTCATCTTGATTGACTGTTTTTTTGATTAGCCGTAATCCAAGAGTATCAGTAAAAAAGCGATAGATTTTTTCTGCACTTGATGTCATTGCTGTAACATGGTGAATTCCGCGAATTTGTGTATCCATAATATAAAACCTCCAAATTAGTAGTTATTCTTTTGTTATTCACTTACTAAAAGTAAGTTTACATCTAAACTAAGAAATAAGCAACTTTTTTATCTTTTCTTAACTATTGATGGAAATGTTAAGAAGGAGTACTATAGGGATATTAAATGGAAAAAGAGAGTGGGGGAAAAATCATGGAAGAGAAAAAAACGTTTCATGTTAACGGTTATATTGCCTTGGTCGTGTTGGTAATTTTAATTGTCATTGGAGGGTATTGTTTTTATTTTGGTGTAACAGATGAAAGTTTTGGCATGATTACGATTGGACTGGTATTGTGGGTAATCTCGGCTTTGTTTTTAAGTTCATTAACGATCGTTAGTCCAAATCAAGCGAAAGCGATTTTATTTTTTGGACAATATTTAGGTACGATCAAAGATAATGGTTTATTTGTGACAACACCTTTAACTCAAAAAATCAATGTTTCGTTAAAAGTACGCAACTTTAATAGCTCATTGTTAAAAGTAAATGATTCAGATGGGAATCCCGTTGAAATTTCTGCAGTTGTCGTCTTTAAAGTAGTTGATACAGCGAAAGCCTTGTTCGATGTTGATCGCTATCAAGATTTTATAGAAATCCAAAGTGAAACAGCGATTCGCCATATTGCGACACAATATCCTTATGATACGTTTAATGACGATGATTTGACTTTACGTGGAAATACAACTGAAGTTTCAGAGGAAATGGCCAAAGAATTGCAAGAACGTTTATCTGTAGCTGGCGTTGAAGTGATCGAAACTCGCTTAAACCATCTTGCTTATGCGACAGAAATTGCCAGTGCAATGCTGCAACGGCAACAAGCCAAAGCCATTCTTTCTGCACGACAAATTATTGTTGAAGGAGCAGTTTCTATGACGCAAATGGCTCTGGAGCAAATAGAAGATGGGCAAGAAATCAATTTTACTGACGACCGTAAAGTTCAATTGATCAACAATCTTCTCGTATCGATCATTACAGATAAAGGCACTCAGCCTGTGATCAATACTGGGGAAGTTCATGAAAGATAGAACAATTTTTACAGACGGAAGTCCATACTTAAGGACTTCTGTTTTTTTATTTTATTTAGCTGATATCTAAAATTATGATAGGATAAAAGAAAAAGAAAGTGAGTCTATTATGCAATATAAAACAATTTTATTTGATTTAGATGGAACAATCACAGATTCTAGTGAAGGCATTATCAACTCAGTGACCTATGCTTTAGAAAAAATGAATTTGACGCTACCTACAAAAAATGAACTTTATTCTTTTATTGGCCCGCCTTTAAATGACTCGTTTAAACAGTTATATAACTTAGATGAGAAATCAACGGAACAGGCAGTGAGTTATTATCGTGAATATTACCAGGTGAAAGGAATGTACCAAAATCATGTTTATGAGGGAATTTTGGAATTATTGCTGACCTTGAAAAAAGCTGATTGTCGTTTGTATATTGCAACATCTAAGCCAGAGATTTATGCGAAAAAGATTTTGGAGCATTTTCATTTAAGCGATTATTTTAATGGTATTTATGGAGCTAGCCTAGATGGAAGTCGCTCAAAAAAAGGGGATGTTATTCGTTATGCGCTAAAAGAAGCAAAAATTTCCTCTTTGAATGAAACGATCATGATCGGTGATCGGAGCCATGACATATTAGGAGCTAAAGAAAATGGTTTAGCTAGTATTGGTGTGTTATACGGATTTGGTGATGTAGCAGAATTGAAAAGGGCAGGGGCTTCATTTATCGCTGCAAACCCTAGCGACATTGAAAAAATAATTATTAATGACTAAAGTAAAAAAGAGCGTTCGATGCCAAACTAGGTATGAAGCTCTTTTTTTTGTTTTATTCTGGTAATTGGTCATAAGCTAAGCGTGCAATGATTTCTTTATGTTCAGGATAAAGCACATTCAATTGTTCTTTTGTGAATAACTCGAAATCTTGGTAATCAAATCCAGGAGAAACCATACAACTGACTAAGGCAAATTCCCCACTACTTTCGATACTTGAGCCAAAAATCACATTTTTAGGTACAATAGCTTGCAACACTTCTCCTTTTTCTAAATCAGTTCCTAATTGAATTATTTCATAGCGACCATCTGGATGTAGCAAATGAATACTTAAAGGAGAACCAGCATGGTAATACCACACTTCATCCGAGGTCAAGCGATGAAAATGAGAAGGATTTCCTTTGGTCAATAAAAAATAAATACTTGTGTAATAAGGCCTTGTTGTATCAGCTGATACTTGTAGTGATTGTTCAGAGCGTAAAATTTGTTTGAAATAACCGCCTTCTGGGTGAGGTTCCAGCTTAAGTTGAGCAATCCAATAATCTTGATTTTTTTCCATAATCGTTCCTCCGAGTAATTTAAATAGAAGTTCAACAATCGTTTTTTTATACAGTCATCGTCGTTCTTCAATAGATACATTTTAACTGTTATGTTGAAAAAAATGAAATTTTTAATGTGGAAAAACGCTGAAATCGATTGGTTCTACGGCAAAAATTAGTAATTCTCAAATATTTTAATAATATCCTTAGAATTTGATAAAAGAAAACCCTTTCTTCGGTTATAATTAAGTTCAATAAATCACATGAAGGAGAGTCTTATGAGCAAAATAAAAACTGTTATTGTAGGTGCAAACCATGCAGGGATTGCCGCGGCGAATACATTATTGGATACTTATCCGGATCAAGAAGTAGTGATGATCGACCGAAATACCAACCTTAGTTATTTAGGTTGCGGGACGGCGCTTTGGGTAGGTCGTCAAATCGAATCATACGAGAATTTATTCTATACGAACAAAGAAGCTTTTGAAGCAAAAGGCGCTAAAATTTATATGGAAACAACAGTAGAGCGTGTTGATTTTAAACAAAAAATTGTTCACTGTAAAAAACACAATGGAGAAGAATTTACAGAAAGCTATGATAAATTGATCTTGGCAACAGGTTCAGCGCCAATCAATCCAAATATTCCTGGAAGAGATTTGAAAAATGTTGAATTTTTAAAACTTTTTCAAGATGGTCAAACAGTCGATGCTGCAATGGCAAAAGAAGAAGTTAAAACCGTTGCTGTAATCGGGGCTGGCTACATCGGAGTTGAGATTGCGGAAGCCGCTAAGCGTCGTGGTAAGAATGTCTTGCTGTTTGATGCAGCCGAAAGATGCTTGCCGAATTACTACGACAAATGGTTCACGGATGACATGGACAAAGTCTTAGCGGACAATGGTCTTGATCTTCATTACAATGAATTAGCCAAAGAATACAAAGGAACTGAAAAAGTTGAAGCTATCGTAACAGATAAAGGCGAATATGCAGTTGATTTAGTGATCAATGCCATTGGGTTTAGACCAAATAATGCTTTAGGAAAAGATCACTTAGAATTGTTTGCCAATGGAGCTTATCTTGTTGATCTGCATCAACAAACTAGCGACCCAGATGTTTATGCAGTCGGCGATTGTTCAACCATCTTCTCAAACGCTGTGCAACAAACAACCTATATCGCATTAGCGACAAATGCTGTTCGCTCAGGAATTGTTGCAGCACATAATATTGGTGGTACACCATTAGAATCAATCGGAGTTCAAGGCTCAAACGGTATTTCAATTTTTGGCTATCATATGGTTTCTACAGGTCTGACAGTGCAAGAATCAGAAAAATTAGGACTAAAAATAAAATACACTGAATTTGAAGACCTGCAAAAACCAGGCTTCATGAAAGAAAACAATAAAGTAAAAATCAGAATCGTTTATGAAGAAGACAGCCGCAGAATAGTCGGCGCACAAATGGCTTCCTACGAAGATATTTCAATGGGAATCCACATGTTCTCATTAGCAATCGAAGAACAAGTAACAATCGACAAACTAAAATTATTAGATATTTTCTTCTTACCGCATTTCAATCAGCCTTATAACTATATTACGATGGCTGCACTTAGTGCTGAGTAATCTAGAAGAAAAAGCGTTTTTAATCAAGAGGCTGGAAGCTCAAGTTCCATGCCTTTTTTTATTAAGCACAGAAAACGATTCTTACAAGTTAGTGACTTTTCTCTAAAAAAGTTTAAATTTAAAAATCTTTCATGTATAATGGTTAAAGTTAAAGACGATACATAGAAAGTAAGGAGGATTTGTTTTGGCAGACGATAACCAAAATAATCAAGATCATTCCACATCTTCATTCAAAGATCAGGTTTTGCGTTCTTTGCGAGGAGAAGAGATTGGAAATGATGATTCAGCTTCCTCTGAACACAATGCTCAGAACTTATCACAGCATAACGAAGCAGAATATATTAGAACAGACAATTCACCAAATAATTACCAAAAAGAACCTGTACAATCTACCGAGGTGGAATCAGTTGGCTCACGTAGCTCAGAGCACCATACAAGACGTGCAGATAAGGAAACTGGAACAGAAGAATCTAATAATATACAGAAACCTAATGACGATAACGAAAACAAACGCACTAGAAAAAAAGAAGACCGAATTGTCAGTAGAATTGTATTGATCGTGGCCTCTGTTTTAATATTAGTGATTGCTATTTTTGGCTTTACTCTTTATAAGTATGTTAATTCTGGGTTACAGCCGTTGGATAAAAAAGATACAAAATTAGTTCAGGTGCATATCCCAGAAGATTCATCTAATAAGAAAATTGCCAATATTTTAGAAGATAGCAAAGTCATCAAAAGTGGCATGGTCTTCAATTATTATGCTAAATTTAAAAATCTAACTGATTTTCAGGCGGGATACTATCAAATGTCGCCTAACATGACACTAGATGAAATTGGTGCTCTGTTGCGAGAAGGCGGAACAGCCGAACCAACACAGCTTGCAGATGGAAAGCTTACGATACCAGAAGGTTTTGACATTGACAAAATCGGTGATGCAATCGAAAAAAATACTGGTTTTAAGAAAAATCAATTTATTGAATTGATGAAAAATCAAGAGTTTTTCAATACAATGAATCAAAAATATCCTGAATTATTAGCAAGTGCTGCGCAAGCAAAAGATGTTCGTTATCGCTTTGAAGGATACTTATTCCCAGCAACCTATGACTACTACAAAGATGCAAAATTAGAAGATTTTGTAGATCAAATGATTGCAAAAACAAATAGTGTGATGGAACCATTTATTCCAATGGTCCATGCTAAAGGAATGACGATCCAACAAGTATTGACACTTGCGTCACTAGTTGAAAAAGAAGGCGTAAAAGAAGAAGATCGCAAGAAAATCGCACAAGTCTTCTTTAATCGAATTGCAGCAAATATGCCGTTACAGTCAGATATCTCAATTCTCTATGCTTTAGGTGAACATAAAGAATTAGTCTCTTATACGGATTTAGAAGTAGATTCACCGTATAACCTATATAAGAATACTGGTTATGGTCCAGGACCATTAGATAGTCCTAGTGAGCAAGCGATTAACGCAGTGTTGAATCCAACACAAAATAATTATCTTTACTTTGTTGCTGATATCTCAACTGGTAATGTGTATTTTGCAGAGACCTATGAACAACATCAAGAGTTTGTAGATAAATATGTAAATAAAGAAACTGAAAAAAGCGAATAATGTTTAAGTTTGCGTACTATAATACGAGCCAACCTGTTAGATGGGCGGCTCGTTTCGCTTTACTTCAGATCATGAATTACGTTCAGAAAGTGGATAAAGAGTCAATAGTTCCAAAAAAATTCTAGCAGAATTATAAAAATTAAGGGAATATTATTTACAATTTGCTTAAAGCGTGGTACTCTTTTCTGGATTGAAAGCGGAATTTTTCAATGAAGATAAAATAAGACAATGTAGTAAGTTAAGAAGGAGAAATTAACATGGCAGAAAAAGTATTTCCTATGACACTTGAAGGAAAAGAAAAATTAGAACAAGAATTAGAAGAATTAAAAACAGTTAAGCGAAAAGAAATCGTTGAACGTATAAAAATTGCGAGAAGTTTTGGTGACCTATCTGAAAACTCAGAGTATGAATCAGCTAAAGATGAACAAGCATTTGTAGAAGGACGAATCACAACATTAGAAAATATGATTCGTTTTGCACAAATCATTGATAATGATGGCGTAGATTCAGATGAGGTTTCAATTGGAAAAACGGTAACATTTATTGAATTACCTGATGGTGAAGAAGAAGAATATACAATCGTTGGAAGTGCAGAAGCAGACCCATTTTCTGGTAAGATTTCAAACGATTCACCTATTGCACAAGCATTGATCGGTAAACGTTTAGATGATCAAGTAGCTATTGCGACTCCGGGTGGAGATATGCAAGTAAGAATCACCAAGGTTGGCTAAAAAGCTAAGCAAATTTTGATGAATGACAAAATTGCACGAAATTGGGACAGAAAATACTTTTGATTCCAACGTTTATCTGGACCCCACGTGAGTGGGATATGACTCGCAGAGTTATATCCCACTCACGTTTTCTTGAAAAATTAGGGCTAAAGTCCTATAGTAAAATGCGACTCAAGCAACTAACATTAAAATGGGAATCAAGGTATACTATTTCTATAGAAAGGGGGATAATAATGAATAACCCATGGCGTTTTTTTATTGTAGTAGAGGCATTACTTTTTCTTTTAGCATTATGGCAAATTTTACATAACCCAGGTCTAGTTGTTTTATTAGTATTGGGTATCTTAAGCGTTATTTATACAATGAAAAAAGTTCATCGTAGTAATTTCAATAACTTTCAACTCGTGTTGGGGGTCATCTTGATTTTGATCGGTGTGATGAATAGTCCTGCATTTTGGTTGATGCTAGTATTCGGCATTTTATTTATTGGGTTAAAAGGCGTAGAAATTGCCGGAGTTGATATTACACAACGAGCACCTTGGCGAAAGAAACAAATGATTATGGTGGAAACAACCAACGTTGAACTAAAAAGCGGGCGTCGTTTCAAGCGTCCTTGGTTTGCTAATGAACGTATCGGCAGTAACGTTTATGAATGGGATGACATTAATATTGATATTCTTTCAGGCGACACGATTGTTGATTTGGGGAACACACTATTACCCAAAGATGACAGCATCATTATTATTCGCAAAGGATTTGGACGGACAAGAATTTTAGTTCCTCTAGGAGTTGCAGTGATGTTAGAACATTCGACTTTTTATGGAAATGTTAACTTTGAAGAAGAAAAATATCATCTGAAAAATGAATCATTAAAAGTGTATAGTGGTGATTTTGATACTAATAACCGCCGTTTGAAAATCATTACTAATACATTAGTCGGAGATGTTGAGGTGATTCGTGTATGATGGGTAAGGTTTCACGACAGATGCTTTCTTTATACGCTGCTTGCAGCACGTTTATTGTTGTTTTACTTACTCTCTTTTCATACTTTCATTCGATCAAGCAGAAAAACTGGATGCTGGAATTAATTCAAAGAAAAGTTTTTTACATTCCATTGATTTTCCATATGCTTTTGATTTCTCTTTTAGTTGGGTTATCGACCTTTTTACTCGTATCTATTGTGCAAAAAGCACAATATGGTAGAATTGAAGAAAAACTGCGACTATTAGCAAGAGGTAGCTATGAGAATCCGCTGATAGCTAAGAGTGTACCTCATGCTAGCAATGATCAATATATTGGTGAAGTCGATCAAGATATTTTAAGAATTAGAACGAAATTATTAGAAATGTCAAAGGAACTGCAATTATTAAATAGCCGTCCACAAATAATGGATGGAGAAACCAAAGAAGAGATTTTAGAAGCAGAACGTCATAGACTGGCCAGAGAGCTTCATGATTCTGTCAGCCAACAGCTGTTTGCTGCAATGATGATGCTCTCTGCGCTAAATGAGCAAGCACAACGAAGTGAAACACCTGAGATGTTTCGTAAACAACTGGTGACAGTCACAGATATCATTAATGCTTCTCAATCTGAAATGCGCGCATTGTTGTTGCACTTACGTCCAGTAAGTTTAGAAGGAAAAAGCTTACGTAAAGGAATCGAACAATTATTAAAAGAACTGCAAACAAAAATCAAGATCGAGCTGACTTGGGATGTTGAAGATGTTCATCTGAATAACAGTATCGAAGATCATCTGTTTAGAATCGTCCAAGAGCTACTTTCTAATACACTTCGTCATGCGAAAGCAAAAGAACTTGAAGTCTACCTACATCAGGTAGATAAAAATGTGCTATTGCGTTTGGTGGATGATGGAGTTGGTTTTGATATGAGCGAAAATGATAATAAAGCCGGTAGTTACGGCTTAAAAAATATACGTGAGCGTGTCGCAGGTATGGGCGGCATCGTTAAGATAATCAGCTTTAAAGGACAAGGAACAAGCGTTGAGATCAAAGTGCCTGTAATAAAGGAGGAAATAACAAGTGATCAAAGTAATGTTAGTGGATGACCATGAAATGGTACGATTAGGCGTATCCTCTTATTTATCAATTCAAGAAGATATTGAAGTGGTTGGAGAAGCTGAAAACGGCCAGATCGGCTATGAAAAAGCGTTAGAATTACGCCCAGATGTAATCTTAATGGATTTAGTTATGGATGTCATGGATGGAATTGAATCAACAAAGGCGATTTTAAAAGATTGGCCGCAAGCACGAATCATTATTGTCACTAGTTTTATTGATGATGAGAAAGTTTATCCAGCGATTGAAGCCGGAGCTGCAGGTTATCTATTGAAGACCTCAACGGCTCACGAAATTGCAGATGCAATCCGAGCTATCTCAAGAGGAGAACGAGTTTTGGAACCAGAAGTCACGACCAAAATGATGGAACGTTTAACTAAAAAACAAGAACCCGTTCTTCACGAAGATTTGACGAACAGAGAAAACGAAATTTTGATGCTTATAGCTAAAGGTCGTAGTAATCAAGAGATTGCGGATGAGTTGTTCATTACGCTTAAAACGGTTAAGACTCATGTATCGAATATTTTGGCTAAATTAGATGTAGAAGACCGCACACAAGCGACCATTTATGCGTTTCAACATGGCTTAGCAAAATAAAAATGAATCAAATGAAGTAACTAAAATAAACGTAATTAGTTTGTCTTAGTTGCTTTTTTGCATACTATAAAGCAGAGTAAAAAAAGCGTAAGGTACAGCTGATTCTGTTCAATTGTCTAGGTGTTTGTTATACTAAAATCAAATGTAAGGGTAGGAGAAGGAAAAATGAAGCAAAATTATGCAATTATCGGCTTAGGAAGATTTGGTGGCAGTATTTGTCAAACATTGATTGAATCTGGTCAAGAAGTGTTAGCCATTGATAGCAATGAAGATCGAGTAAATGAATACATGAATATAGCAACCCATGCAGTTGTAGCTAATGCGCAAGATGAGACAACTTTGCGCTCTTTAGGGATCCGTAATTTCGATCATGTGGTCGTAGCAATCGGTGAGGATATCCAAGCCAGTATTCTGGTTACTTTAATGGTCAAAGAGATGGGTGTACCTAATGTGTTAGCTAAAGCTGTTAATGAATATCATGCAAGAGTACTTGATAAGATTGGTGCAGATCTAGTTGTTCATCCTGAAAGAGATATGGGGATTAGAGTAGCTCATAAGTTAGTTTCCAGAAATATTTTAGATTATATTGAATTATCAAATGAAGTTTCTTTAGCAGAAGTTCGTGTTTCAAACCCTAAATTTTATGGAAAAACATTAGGTGAACTGAACTTTCGTCAACGCTTCGGCTTGACAGTAGTTGCAATTCGCCGATCAAAATCCGAAGTCATTGCATCTCCTGCAGCAGAAGAGATGGTCAGGGAAAATGACAATTTATTAGTCGTTGGAGAGACAGATGATGTTGATTTATTAGATGAAAAAATGAACGAGTAAGGCTTAAGCACTTTATTCTCTGAAAATCTGAGTCTATGCTAAAATGAAAAGTGTGGTAGTAAGCTTTGCAGGTAAGTTTCTCAGCAAAAAGATAAAATGGAATGTGAAAAAACATCACAGTCGGTTTTTCCCTATTTTTAGTTGAGACTCGACGAGCCGGCTACGCTTTTATGTTAGGAGGAAATCGAAGATGAAATTGACAATTACGCCGCGTGCGCAGCAATGGTTCAACGATGAAGTAGGTGTTACCTCAGATAGTGGTATTCGCTTTTATGGTAAAATTTATGGCAAAACAGATGTACATGAAGGCTTTTCGATTGCGATGTCCGTTGAGGCACCGGATCAACCATTAGTCAAAGAAGTGATTGATGGCATTACTTATTTCGTAGAAGAAACAGATGACTGGTTTTTTAAAGGCTATGATTTATTGGTGGATTATGATGAAGAGAAAGATGAACCCAAATATGTATTCGCTGAAAATAGTGAAGATTTAAAGCAATAAAGCAAATTATGCTATGAATAATAAAGAGAAATAAATAAAAAAATAAGCAGATTTAGACAACAAACTACATGTTAGTCTGACCTGCTTATTTTTATTTGTATCAAACACTTATATAAGAAGACTTTTCTGTGTATCTTTTATGTAATGTATCAATGAGTTTTACTTGATAATCTAATGCTGGTGATAAAGGGATAATTTGAAAATTTTTAGCTTGCTTGATCTTATCAGGCAATAGAAGTTTGGATGTAGCTATATAAAAATCATAGCTGTCATCAGAGGTTGAGGTAACAAATGAAACAGAAACAAACGAAATTTGTTCTAAAAAATCATAGAGAGATTGAAGGAAAATCGCATTAGGCGATAAAATAATTCCGACATTCAACTGATATTTCTTATTACTTCTTTCATAAAAAGGGAGTAGCAAAAATGAACAAATATAAACCAAGTCCTCTAAGCAGTTTCTTATCCAGGCAAATTCAGTTTCTAAAATAATTTCTTTTAGGAACGCCCTGACTTTTGAAGAAAGATGTACGTACAAAGGTTTTTGTTCTTTCATACAAGTTTCCATAAAATTGATTGTTAATGGTAAAGAATCTTCTAAAACAGAGTGATTTAGACATGTTATGAAAATATTGATATTAAGTAATTCTTTTTCATCAACAGTTAGTTTTCTTTCAGAAAATAACGGTAGGTAAAACTCTTCAAAACGTCCAATTAAATTACCTAATGGCTGTTGTTCACTATCCATGTACTCTTTTACATAGCTTATTCTGGGATCGTCTGCGTAAACGTAAACATTCCAATAAAACATCATAAATGAAAGGAATGTAGCTTCTCTATCTATGTAGTGTTGGGGTAACCTGAATTTTTCCAGTTCTTTAATAAAAGAAGTATTGGTTTTAGGAAACACCAACTGCTTAAAAGGAGGCTCAATAATAAAATGTTTTTTTTTGATTCGTAATTTGGAAATAGTGGTTAATAGATACCATTCTCTTGGTTCAGCATAAGTCATCCACTGATGATCTTCTTGATCAAATAGGTCGATTCCTCTTTTAACTTCACCCAAAGCTAAAAATAGATCCTCTCCATAAGATGTAATCCAAAAAAAATTTAAATAAACAATTCGAATTAAGTTTTCTTTTCCTGTAAGTTGAAGCTTTGAACAATTTAGTTGAATATCAAAAGTTTTTAAATAATTGATTAATGGTTGAAGCCTTCGTATAATGGATGCTCGGCTTATGAAATGATCTCTACAAAAATTTTCTATAGTGTAATTATTTTCTAAAATCGTAGCAAGTAAAAATTTATAAGGTAAACTTTTTCGAAATAAAAATTGAGAGTAGGGAATATCTCTTAATTTTGAGGAATCAATTTGTACCTTCCCTTGATCAGTTAATAAACTAAGGTTTTGCTTTTCCATGAGATCTTCATGTATTTCAGAGAATATTGAGTTCAAGCGAGCATAAGAAAAGTCTGTGAATTGCTCAAAATAGTGAATACTGTATGTACCGTCTGCAGTAGTTAAGAGTTGATTAAAAACACTGATTTTACGCTGGGCAACATCATCTAATAAGATGTCTTCTAACATATTTAGTCTCCCTTCAATAAATAATTATAATTTTTTGATTAAAAGTTATTCTTTTCACAAAAATGAATATATCATAAAAAACATTTACTATTTACATAATAAC